>JAGGXZ010000151.1 GCA_021162805.1 Candidatus Poribacteria bacterium | reverse complement strand
TGTTCTATCAACCCTCCGGCGATATCACGCTGGAGCTCCTCTATCGTCTCCTTCGCCTCCTTATGTTGCTCGGCGAACCTCGAAAGGCTATAGACCAGCCTCCATTTCCATCTGCCAAAACGGGTGAGTTCCTGCAGCCTTTCCATGCCGATCTCACCCTTGCTTCCCATCTCCCTCAACTTTGAGAGGTTTAAAAGATAGGCGTGGTAGACCTCCGATAGCCTCGTCAAAAACGATCTCGGAAGCGGCTTGCCTTTCTCCGGTGAGATCAACGACACGAGCCTATCCTTCCAACTGTGAATTGACCTCCAGGTATCCCAGTCGGCGGTGTGCGACAGGAAACAGAGCGCATCCTTCTCACACCCATCCGGGCGCACAAATTCCTTCGCCTCATCGTCAAGGGCGCTCCTCGCGTTTTCCGCGAGCTGATAGAGGGGGTATTTGGCATGTTCGACGGAGATGCCGCCTGAAAGGGTGATGTGGTCGCCCCCGATATATCCTCTGAACTCATCCCTGATCTTCATAGCCAGCTCCGGGAGGGCGTTCCATGAGCCGACGACGAACAGATCGTCCCCACCCGCGTAGATCAAATAGACTAGGCCTTGATCTGCGGATTCGTTTACCTCCCGACACAGCCTCGGCACATGTGCCTCGAAGAAGAGCCTGAGCCCTTCGCTCAACGCGCTCATTCGGGAGATCGTGGCATGTTCCCCAAGACCCTGTCTGAACACCTCTCCGAGGCTGTCCACATCCATCCTCAAAACTCCGAGCCACTCGGCTCCCCGCGACGCCTCGGCTATCTCACCGAATCGGGCGATTTCCTCCTCAAGCACGGGCGTCGCGTCCGCGAGCAGCTTGAAGTCGTAGCTCGTTGGGATTTTGAACCTCTCCTCAGAGATAAAGTCCGTCGTGTCGAACCGATAGATCGTGGCTGAGAGGGCGCCGTAAGCGGGTTTCGGCAGAGGGGCTCCTTTCCCCCGTATTTGTATGTCAACGCCGAACGCCCGAAGCGAATCCCTCCAGTCTGGGTCAACGATATCGGGCGGTATCTCCTCCTCGGGGATCTCGAACTCGACCATATATCCGGCGTTTCGAGTGATTGCGCCTAGCTCCTCAAACCCACGACATCTCTGGCATTTCATCACCATCTCGCCCTCTTCAGTCTCAGCCTCCTCCAATCGACCCTCGAACCTGCAGATCTGACAGATCATCTCCGTTCCCCCGGTTTCCTGAGGTTCAAACAGCTTGGAGAACGTTTCGTCGTCAAGATCGCGCCATCTCCTCAGCTTCTTACGTGAGACAGCCCTGGAGACCTCCCCCCATTTCTCGGCGAATCTCTCTTTGCAGAAATCGGCGGCCGTTACGGGGACATGGGCTACGTTCACCGAGAGATCGCCTCTGTGAATGCTCCACAGCTTCCTGGCGAGCTCCTCCTGAACCTGTGAAAGACTCTGCACCTCCGCCCAGGGGATGAGGAGATAGAAATGTCCACCCCCGACGAACAGCAGATTTGTGAGCGGGATCGAAAGCCTCCTCAGAATCCATCTGGCGATCACCTCACAGAGAAGCTGGAGGTAGAAGGACCTTCCTCGCAACCCCCTTGCCGCCCCCGCGCTCGTGATCAGATACAGGAAGCTCTGGGTGCCGGAGATGTCGCCTTTGACCAGGGCGGAAAGCGGTTCGTTGTAGATCTTCGATTCACTCTCGCTTAGAGTCTCCCCTCTCCAGATCCTCGTAAGTGCCGCGTTCAACGTTGAGATCTCCTCATCGGGCCATTCCTCAAGGCAGCAGGCTATCGCAGCGGTGGTCCTCAGATGATCGAACAGCGAGACATCGGGATAGGTGTCCCGACGCGTATCGGATGGGATAAAGCTGGTGTATTTTTTCAGGAGTGCGAACAACGTTCGCCAGTCGCCTTGGCGGAGATTTCGGACCTCCGAGCTGAACTCCGCCCAGAGTCCACGATAATCCTCCTCAGAAATATGGACCTGTGTTTGGGCGAAGATCGTTTCACGGTCGAATCGCAGCCGTCTCAGCCGGTGATAAAGTCGGTTTTCGATCCTCTCCTCATTGATCCGCAGGTTCGAGAAGATGGAGCAGAGCGGGGTGGTGGATTTTCCGATTCCCCCTTCATCCTCGGCCTCCATTCGCTCTTCGGAGGAGAGTCTGTCAGCCACGCTGAGCTTCATCTCGTCCACCCAAGTGGGGTTATGATGGTTCTGAACGAGGGAACGTACATGGTTAAGCGTCGGTTCGTCCGGGAACAGATGATTGAACGTGTCGACGAACAGGGCGCTGAACGACTCGTGAGAGTATCTCGCTGGATACCGCCCGGCATCTGCGTTGGCGACCGGATCGTTCGCCCGTTCCCAGAACTTGCCGATGTCGTGTAGCAGCGCACCTAACCATAAGATTTCGCCTTTTGTCATCTCATCACCTCATCGTCCTCCACTCTTGGAAATCATCCTCCGGATAATCCTTCCTCCAGACGCCTTGCTCGATAAGGCGCTCGTAGTTTTCGCCATGTCTGGCGATCTCACACACGTAAACCTCCCCATCCTTTTCGAAGTAGAAGATCCTCTCTGCCAGATGACCCCCGGGATATACAAATGTGTCGAAGTTACCTACCGAGCGTGTCCCTCCGATTCGTAGCTCGCGCACTTTCAGCTTTTTGAACAGCCTATCGAACCTCTCCTTAATATCCGGAGGATAGTCATTGTAACTTTTCATCGCCGATGTGGAGAGGAATAGAGGGATGCTCTCTGAGAATTGAACCTTTTCCCTATAGGCCTCATAGAACGCCTCGCCGGCCGGCGAGAGGAGAGTATACCCCTCCTCCTCAGAAAGCAGAAGTCTGATCTCAGGGGGTAACCTTTGCAGCCGTTCATCCACCTCGCGGGCCGGTCGTAGATCCTCATAAACCCACTCGAAGAACTCCTCGTAGTCAGCGATCAGTGAGAAGTCCCAGCCGATCGGGGCGGGAGGCAGCTCCACGATGTCGCTGAAGACCTCGTGGATGTAGTAGACGGGCAGATCGAAGAGCAGTCCAACCAATGTAGCATATGCGATCTCGGCCTTGAATCCCCCTGTGGCGTTGATGAGTAGGTGTCGTCCTCTGGATCTTTCCGATCGGATCACCCCTATCAGGGTTGCCACCAGCGAGCGAAGCCCTCGCATCTTGAACCGGCTCTCGGCATAGTTCAAATCCGGTATCTCCAATACCTCAACCTTATATCCGGAGTTGCGGTAATACCTTGCGAGCTCATCGGCGCACCATTCGCCCTCTTTCGTCTGAGAGTGAAGGAAGACGATTTTGTCACCATCCTCGAGGAGGCGCGACAGCGAGTTCGTCTCCGCGCTTGCCTTAACCGGATCGGTGTGACCGAGAAAATTCGCTGCCTGTTGAGTGGAGGGCAATCTCCCACGATCAATCCCCATCTCCCGCCTGATGTTCCCCAGCAGTGATGTGCCGACGGTGGTCAATATGCTCCGCATCTTCCACCTCCAGTTTTTATGTCCGGATTTTATCATCAATCGCCGGTAGACTCAATGGGAATGCCTTCCCTTTTTTATGGGAATACCTTCCCGATTTATCCGGCCACGGGATCACACGGAGAAGTCATAGTACGGGGTGAGCTCGACGATCAGAGTGGTGCGATCAACTTTGGCTTTGTCTCAGGACGGGAACGCGGATGAGCCTCACCTCATCGTCAGGCTCAGGATGCATCCGCCTCTCAGCGATCAATTTTCCCTCTGAGATCAGATGCCAGAGCCTGTCGTTCTCATTGAAGAGGAGCTGTGCGCCGCAAGTATGGATAACAACCGCTTTCTCCGGGGAAATCCCTTCCTTCAGCAGTAGATCCAGCGCTATAGTCACGACCTGTGGTTCCGTGCCCAATGTGGCGATGAAAACGACTTCATTTTTCAGCATCACCCATCTCCGGTGATCAATACCCCCTGAATCGCTTCAATTTTAACGCCTCTTTTACGACGATCTATAGATATCACCTCTTGTTCCTATCTTTAGCACTTTGACGATATGGGCCTCATAATCGATAGAGTAGATGATTCTGTAGCTTCCGATCCTTCTTCTATACGTGTTCCTTCGCCCTTTTATCGGCTTCACATCCCCCACGAAAGGATTCTCTTGGAATTCCTCTAAAGCGTTCAGAAGCATCCTACGTCGCTTTTCCTCTACGCGGGAAAGGTAATGAACTGCCTTCTTGGATACTCTGACTTCCCACGTCATTTTAAGTCTCGAAGTAATAGATATTCGCCTCGATCCATCTCTTCTTCAATTCGGTCTAATTCGGAAATGATTTCATCTGAGAGTTCCTCCTCACCCATCTGTTCTCGCAGGTAATGCTCTACCGCTTGCCAAACGAAGGCTGAAAACGATATCCCCCTTCCTTTCGCATAATATCTAGCAAGCTGTTCCACTTCAGCGAAAGAGGGGGGAATGCTTAAAACTGCCCTTCTACGTTTCATCTCGATTCCCCCTTATTTTATTCCTCGGATATGATACCTAATCTCATGGAGAAGGTCAATTTATGATATGATCTCATATTTTCCAAACCCCCTTTCAACGTGTTTTCCGATCTGTATCCATTCACCAACGGTAAGCAGCGGGATAAGCTGCTCAACGTTTCGAAGCATCAGCTCATCCTCGCTTTCCCCTGGAAACCTCTTAACCCTTTGGGTTAAATCCAGAAGCGTATCGAGGCTAAAATCCGGTTGTTTCCCTTTCACCTCCATCAGCGCCCCAAGACGATTTAATATGCCATCGATCAACATCGGGATCTGGATATACATCGGCGGAACTGATATCTCCATTCGTCCTTCAAGTATGGGAGGGGATATGAACCTGAGTCTTACCTCCTCTGTGTGAGGTTTAAGCGTGAGAAGCTCGGATATGTCCACGATGAACATCTCATTCCGCAAGACGCCATCGTAGATGAGGGTTTCCTCTGAGGCTTTCCTGGCGAATACCCTCTTCAGATACAGCTTCCTCTCTGCCATTTCGCCCATCATAACTAAAAGCATGGGCAGGAGGTAAACGGCCTCCTCAATGAGAGTTACTGGGATGGTTAGACTTTCACCCTTGGAAAATCGTCTTCTCTCGGGAGGTGCGAATGCGAAGAGAGAGGCATATTCGGATCTGCCGGTTGAAAACCTCAGAGCTGGTTCGAAGAGAAGCGTATGGGGGCAACCGGATAGGATGACGCAATCACGACAGGGGGTTTTCGGCGCTATACAGTTGAGCCTATAGGATGAGCCGCGAATCCATCTATAGATCTGAGATCGAGGCCGGTTTATAAGATCCAGTTCCTCCAGAACCTCATACTCGAATCGAAAGGAAGCTATCTTCATCGTATATCCACCACCGACTTGCCGAGCGGTATTTTCTCTTTGATGATTTCCATGTCATTCGGTCCTTAATTATACTTGCATCCCATGGCAGATAACAATGCCTTCTCAAACCGTAATGGGGTGGCGGGTTGTGGACGCCCGAGGGTAAGCCTCATTTACGAGGTAGATAGGGGAGAATCCACCCCCGCTCCCCATCCGTTAAGATCGTCAGGGCGCCGCTTTCATCGGTCCTTGAAATCTCTATCCCCATTCTTTCATACCCACTGATTACGTCTCGTGACGGCAGGTGAAAGGGATTTGCGCCTACTGAGATCACCCCTTTGAGGGGAGCAACACGCCTGAGGAAGGTCGGATTGAAACCTCTACGGCTTCCATGTCTCGGCACCTCGATCACCTGCGCCCTCAGCTTCGCTCCCTCTTTCATGAGCTGCATCTGATCCTCAACCTCTAAGCTCCCCGCGAAGAGAAAGGCGATCTGATCACAGCATAACCTGAGTGCGAGCCTTCTTCCTGTGGGCAGGTTCCAGATCGTCACCCGACATTCGTTGCCGAGCTCCACCTGATTCTGTCCACCTCCATCGGGCGAGATCAGCCGATCGATCTTGAACCTCTCCTTTATGTGTCTCAGACCGCCGATCAAGGTCGATTTTTCACCCGTCACAACGACCAAGTTTAGTCTCCTTATCCCTCTATGCCTGAGGAACGGCTCGATGACAACTCGTCCCGAGTCGGATCCTCCCCTTCGGGGGCCGACGTTGATCAGCGCCGTTTTGCCCTCGGCCGTCCTGACGAAAGCCGCTGATCCGTAGCCGACGTCCAGGAAGGTCACCTCGGTCACCCTTCCCGGCCACGTCAGGGCGAAATGCCAGACTGAGATGGTCAGGATCGAAGCTGCCATGAGGATCCACCTCCCGATATTTCGCCGCGCATTCCCGAAATTAACTGCGGCCATGACCAGGAACACATAGAGGAGAATCTGCCAGAGGCGGGGTTTCGAGATGAAGAGGGTCGCGTGCGTCAGCGAGGAAGCCCATCCGGTGAGCTTCTCAAGGGCGCTCAACATCAGCCAATCGACGGCCGCGAAGGGATAGGCCAGCGGAAGCCATATGGACGCCAGCGTCAGAGCTATGAGCGTCAGTCCGACGACAGCCCATAACAGCCAGACGGCGGCGATGTTCGGGATCAGTCCCCATGGGTGGACCTGGTGGAAGTGGTATGCGGTTATGGGAATGCTGCCGATCTGAGCGGATAGGGCGACGGTGAGAGGGAGGAAAATCAACCTATGTAGATACGTGATCGGCCTTTTCCGACGCCAATCCTCTCTGATCCTCATCCAGAGTTTCTCCCATCTGGGCATCAGATAGAGGATGGAAGCGGTGACGACAAATGTAAGCTGAAAGCCTACATCCCAGAGCACCTGCGGTCTGAGGATCAGCATTCCCATCGCCGCTACCGCCAGGAGGTTCATCAGGTTTACATCCCTGTCTATCATATATCCTATCAACACCAGGCCAACGATTATGGAGGTTCTCACGACAGAAGGCCTCAGACCGACGATAAGGGCATATGCGCCGATAAGCAGGATCGTCAGCGCCGAGGCGATCTTACGTGGGAGCCGGATCAGCCTTAAAAGCAAGAGACAGATGGAGGAGAGCATGCCGACATGAAGCCCAGATACGGCGAGGAGATGTGAAAGCCCGCTGCGCCTGAAGCTCTCCTCCATGTCATCCGGCATAACCTCCCTATCCCCCAGGATCATCCCGGCGATTAGGAGACCCTGTCGTCTTGGAAGGAGCTTGAAGAGGAGCGACTCCAGTCTTCTGCGAACCCTCTCAGCCGAGCGGCGAAGGCTGAATCCACGCGATGGAAGCCTCTCGATCCTCTCCGCCCGCAGCTCGGCGTGAATCCCCTGTGCGGCGAGATACCTCCGCCAATTGAAGGAGCCCGGATTGCGCGACGGCTGAGGAAGCCTTAGCGTTCCGATCGCTGCGATCCGATCCCCACGCCTTAAAACGACCTTATCCCTGCACCTTATGATCAAACGCGCCTTTGGCCCGTTACGGATACGCCCGGCGGAGTAAATGCGCATGCCGTAAGGACGCACATCGGAACGTATAACCTCGCCCTCAAAGCGCACTCTTTTCCCGAAAAGCGGTGTGATCCGCGGCGATGTGAGGGATATGGCGCCGATCGACATCCCAGCGAGGAGAAAAAGCGAGAGCAGAAAGGGATCGGCCATCCTCCTTCGCCCCATCATATAAAGGGAAAATCCGAGGGATAGGCAAAAGGCCCCTGTAAGAAGGCTTAAAATCGGCGGCGGGGATAGTTTCACCCCAAACAGTATGCCAAAACCCAACGGTATAAGCGCTTTGGCCGCGGGAGGCATCGGTTCATCTCACGAAGGGATAAAACCCGAACACCGGCTCTTCCTCAACCATGATGGGTTTGCTGATCTTGGTTCTGACATCCACCAGCCATATCTGACCGTTCGTCTCATATATGATCCCCGTTCCGTCCGGCAGCCATATGGGATGTTCCCCCCCGTATTTGGTCAGCTGTTCCTCCTCGGGGGGTTTATTTCGATAGAAGGTTATGACCCAAATCTGCCTGTGGCCGTCCGTCTCTCGTGAGAAGGCGAGCCTATCCGGATCGGTAGGGCACCACGACGGCTCGGCATCGTCCGCCGGCGAGAGGACAAGCGGATCGATCTGGTTATCGACGATATCGTAGCAGTAGATATCCCTCTGGAGTTCACCATCAGAGCCCTTTTTCTTCGTCCCTGGGGGAGAAGGGTTCGATTCGGCAGCTCCGGCCATGGCGAAGGCGACGAGCTCGCTGTTCAGATTCCAACACGGATCGGAGATTATCTTTGCGCTGGTCGGCACCTGGATCTCATCGCCCGTCTTTATGAACCTTATAAACAGCTTTCTCTGATCGCCGATCCTTTTTATGTAGGCTATGAAATCCCCGTCGGGCGAGATGACGGGCTGTTCCGCCATCTCACTGCGTTTCAATATGATTCTGCCCTCGACGTTATCGGCGCTTGAGAGCCTGATATGTCCGTCCAGATCGATATAGACGAGAAGCGATCCGTCGGTGGTGCTTGTGGGATCGCTGCCGAAGCCGAGGGCCTGTCTGATGCCATTTGACGATAGCCCCCAGACGATGTCGTCAGAGGAGTAGTAGAGGACGTTGAACGGCAGGTGTATGTTGTTCGTCTTTTTCTTCAGCTTATCCAGATTTTTAGGTGTGAACTTTTCGCTCTCCTTGAGAACCCAACCCAAACCTGACTGCTCGAACTTGAAGGCGATCCCCTCCCTCCAGTAATACCACTCCTCGATCTGCTTACCCATCTCGGCGTATGAGAAAACATCATCGGGCGGGCCGTATTTGGCCTTGATGTTCATCCGGTTGGCGTCGTCTATGACGGCCATGTCTCCCGTATCATCCGTGAAGGCACCTCTGATGTATATGTTGATATAGGGCGTGTATCTTTTCTCGAAGACCGAGACGGGCACGGGCTTGCCGCTTATCGGGTTCATCGTCCCATAGATTCCGAACCCATCTCCGCCATCCGCCTTCCCGTCGGAATCGGAATCTATGACCGCCATGATGTAGTAGGTCCCCCGCGGCAGATCCACAGAATAGCTTCCGTCCTCGTTGAGCTGAACCGGTATGACGGCCGGATTTTGAAAGTCGGGCTTCTCAGATACGAGGATAAGCGCGGAGCTAGGTTTCCTACCGTCCCATATCACCCTTCCGGTTATCCCGCTCTGGAGGGATACCTCCTCGTTTCCTTCGATCTTCGGGTTGAGGGAGACGATCTGGCCCCCTTTGGTGAACACCCCTGTTATTCTGATCATCACGTCGGGATTAAGCCCCTGTTTGAGGTGAAGGGTGCGGGGTTGTTTCTGGGTTATATCATCGCTTCCGTAGGCTCCTATCCCATCGCCTGCGCTGTATTTTCCGTCTCCGTCAACGTCCACCTCAGCCAGGAGATAATAATCACCTGGAGGGAGCATTATGGTGAAGGAGCCGTCCGGGGCTGTGCCCACCGCCTCAACGGCCTTTGTGAAGGTGGGATCGCGGTAGAACTGGACGACGCATCTCTCCAAGCTATGCCCGTCCCAGATTACCCTCCCCTTGACCTTTGCCGATTTGGCCTCCAGTATGGTCTTCCGAACCTCCTCCCCGATCGCTGCAATTCCTCCGCCCTCAAGCCTCTTACCTACTATTTTGATCTGTATGGAGGTGAACCTTCTGGGTTCGACCAAAACCGGTCTGGGAGAGACATCCTTTGATTTAAGATCATCGATGCCATATATCCCGAACATGTCCCCGGCGTCGAAGAGGTTGCTGCCGTTTAAATCCAGGACCGCCAGTATGTAGTACTTGCCGGGCGAGAGGTTCATCTTGAAGCTGCCGTCGGGATCGACCTTCGTCTGAGCAACTCTGTTTTTCCATGAGAGATCGGTATATGCGAAGACCAATCCGTTTTTAAGCTCTCCCTTCTCCAGGATCACCTTACCGGATACGCCCGTTGAAATCCGCTCCAGCTCCTCCTGGAGGGTTGGCCTCGCCTCATATTCCTGGACGGGGACGACCTGCAGCTTGCCGTCAACGAGGGCTAAGACCGCCGTTATGTATATATCGATGTCGGTTACGATATCGCCCTCCTTGACTTCCACCACCTTTTTGTCCTGTTTCGGATCGCTCCAATCGGTTATCCCGTACATGCCTATCCCGTCCCCTTCATCCATCTTCCCATCCTTATCCACATCCACGAAGGCGGCGACATAATACCTGCCCGGCTCAAGCACCAGTTGATAATCGCCCTTTTTGTTCAGAAGAAAGCCGGTGCTGTAGAGGTCCTTGAGGGATGAGTCCTTATACACCTGAACCGTCACCTGCGAAAGATCATGGCCTTTCCATATCACCTTGCCTGTGATCGCGCCCGTTTTGGCGGACTGGACTTTTCCCTGATCTTCCGCCTGGGAAATCGGGATAAGCCCCGCAATCAAGATGAACAGGGGGATCAGGATCGAAATTCGTCTCATATCAGGATCTCCTCCGGAGCTTCTTTTCCGTTTGAACGTTAAACGTTTAACGTGCTAACGTTAAATGAGACGAGGGTTTCCGTTAGGTGGTTGAATCCATCTTACTTTACCTTTCTGGCGACGAAGTTTATCCTGTCGGAATCGCGCCCCCACCGTCTGAAGGTGAAGGCGTCAAATGCGTTCAGCATCTTGAACCCGGCTTTTTCCAGCTCCTCCTTTACCTCGTTCACCTCGAAGATCTTCTGCACGTGTAGTTCGTCATATCTTCTGTATGTATCTCCATCTTTGATGAAGAAGGTCAGCACTGTCCTGCAGATCTTATCCCTGAAGGAATAAACGTTCTTCCAGATATAGGAGAAGTCATCCTCCGTTTCGGCGAAGGTCTGAAGGTGAAAATGGAGGACTATGTTCCTTTCGGTGGTGACGTCGAATATGTACAGGCCGCCGGTTTTGAGAACCGAGGCCGCGCTGAGGAAAGCCCTCCTCAGATCATCACGCGAGAGCATATAGTTGATGCTGTCGTAGAGGCATATAGCGGCGTCAAACGTCCTTTTGAAGGGGAGAGATCGCATATCGCTCTGCGCCAATCCGATTTTGACCCCCATGCTTTTTGCTTTTTCCCTCGCCACCAGCATCATCTCCAGCGCCTTGTCCACTCCGAACATCTCATAGCCGGATCTGGCGAGTCTCACCGTCACCTGTCCCGTGCCGCAGGCTATATCGAGCACCCGTTTCGGGATAGGTCCGTAGTATTCGAACAGATCTTTGACGTATCTCGCCCATCTGTCATAATCGACGTTCTCCATCATTCTATCGTATGCATATGCGAATCTGGTGTAAGGGGGTGCGAAGCTCACTTTTTCTCCTCCGGCCCCATCGCAGCGTTTATCATCTCAAGGAGGGTGTTGATCTCCTCCGCCGTCCAGCCATCCTCATCGGAGCGGGCTTTTTGGGCGTATGTGGCTGCGGCACGGGCTTTCCCGAAATTCACCTTTCCCCTCGGTATAGCCCGCTTCATCCGGGCGAAGGTCTCCCTGACCCTCTCCTTGTCCACACCTTTTGGCGCCTCGGTCAGGATCTCCTTCTCTATGAGATCGACCGCCATAGCGACGAACCTGTTGATAAAGGCGAGCATCTGTATGTAAAGCACGATCATCACAACCAACCCCACAAGCAGGAAGCCCGTTGCCACGGGCCAAAACCTGGATCTACTTACGTCCCTCGCCATATCTCACCGCCATCTTCGCTTTTATCGTCTGTATGATGATATCTCCTGGTTCCGGATCTGTCAAGCCTCAAAAACAGCATCGCCCTGCAGATGAGACCGCCGTGTCTTCTCACGGGATAAGCCCCTTTCACCTCCCTCCCGAGCTCCTCCAATCTTTTCACCACCTCTGCCGCCATGCTTTGGGAGATCAACATCACGATGGGCCCCTCCTCTTTGCACACGCGGCATATCTCCTCCATCGCCTCGATAACCGCTTCCCTCTGTTCCCGCCTATAGGGAGGTTCCGTAACCACGGCGTCAAAGGTTTTCGATTTAAAGGGAAGCCTTCTGGCATCGGCTATCAGGCATCCTCCCCCTGAGGTCTCTTCCAGCCCCAGTCTCAAGGAGATATCCACCTCTGAGGCGACGACCTTCAATCTTCGCCTTCTGGCCTCCAGAACTATCCCTCCGAACCCGGCGAACGGATCAAGGACGAGCTCATCCCCCTTCAATCTGGCCAGATTTAGCAGGAACCTGGAGTCCAGCGGCGAAAGTCCCCTGTGATGCTTATGTCCCTTGGCTAGAATCACCCTCCCGTTCACCTCCACCTTGAACGGCCTTCTATCGGGCGAGAGCTTCAATCTCCCCTCATCGTCTTGGAGATATATCTCCTGTTGAAATCTCTTACGGTCTCCTATCCTCACCCATCCGACGCGCCATCTCCCTTTAGATTGGGAGAGGAGCTCTTCACCCATGTAAGGCTCCTCATGCACGGAGAGGATCGCCTCGATATATCCGGCCAACTCGGCCCTGCGTTTCACCTCATCCGGCGGCAGGTTTATCGTGACGAGCAGCCTGTGTTTGGTCCAGTACTCCTCCGCGATATCCAGTATGTTCTCCTCGAAGAGGGAGATCAACTCCGCTTTAGCGGTCTCATAGGGTATGCCACATCCTCCGCGGCTTCTTCGGAGGAAGATCAGATATCTATTACCCCCGCTCATATCCCTTGGTATTTCCCTGCGATCAACCCTCTCCATTTTCCAAATCGCTCTTATTTCCCTTGAGTAGGGGCGAAAGATTTTTCGCCCGTACTATCTATGGCCAATTGTCCGTCGTCCACAGCTCAACCGTCATTTGTAGTCATTAAGTCATTCGGCTTCGCCGTCATTAATGACTACAAATGACGATAAATGACGACAAATGACAATAAATGACCTATAAGCGGGACAGCCGAGAAGCGGACGGTGGCTTAAAAAATCTCTGCTACGCTCAGCGATAATATGAGCGTTCCAAATAAATTGTATGCCGGATCGGGGCACACGTCAATCTCTGTTGAATTTCTCAACGAATTGAGAATTCCAACGCCTCCCTGTGGGCGAAAAGCCGCGTGATCATTGAGTTTCTCGTTGGTATCCCCCTTGCGCTATCTGTGGGTGCCTACGGAAAAGACCGAGCGGCGCGGCCCACAGGGGGCTCGCTAGAGCTTGGTTGCCTCCGTAGCGACAAAGGCAAACCACCCGCAAGGGTGGGGCGCAAAGCGACAGGCCCCACTGGGGCGGCTGCGCTGCCGAAAACGGAGGGCAACCATGAGACTGAAAGGTTTTATAACGACAACGTTGATGATAGCGATAGCTTCAGCCGCACTGGCTGATAATCTCGATGATATCATAGAGGCCAACGCCAACCATTACGACAACTACGCTCCTCAGTACCTGCCGAATGAGATAATCGTCAGGTTCAAAGCCGGTATCCCTCAGGAGGAGATCGAAAGGTTCAACGCCCAGAACGGCGTTGTTGAATTACTCAACACCCCCTACTTCACCAGGCTTCGTCTCCCTGATGGCGCTTCAGTCCAGGAGTTCGTGAGGAAATATGAGGAAAGCGGACTTGTCGAATACGCCGAGCCGAACTTCGTCGCTAAGGCCTACTTTGTGCCAAGCGACAGGTATTATAGATATCAGTGGAACCTTAACGACCCTGATAACGGCATAGACGTCGAGCGGGCCTGGGAGATCTCGACCGGTGAAGGTGTGATCGTAGCCGTTCTGGATACCGGAGTCGCCTATGAGGACTATGGCGATTACAGGCTTGCCCCCGATCTGGCCCGGACCAGGTTTGTTCCCGGCTACGATTTCGTGAACGACGATCCTCATCCGAACGACGACAACGGCCACGGCACCCATGTGGCCGGCACCATCGCCCAGAGCACCGATAACGGTGAGGGTACCGCAGGTGTGGCCTTCAACGCTGCGATCATGCCGGTTAAAGTTCTCGATAAGAACGGTTACGGTAACTATGCGGATATCGCCCGAGGGATCTATTACGCGGCCGATCACGGCGCCAAAGTGATAAACTTCTCCCTCGGTGGCAGCTATCCGAGCAAGACGCTCGAAAACGCCGTCGCCTACGCCTTCAACAGAGGAGCGGTGATAGTGGCCGCCGTGGGAAACGATCATCTCAGCGGAAACCCGACCAGCTATCCGGCCGCTTACGATCAGTACGTCATAGCGGTCGGCGCGACGAGATTCGATGGGAGGAGAGCACCTTACTCCAACACCTCCGAACATATAGATTTGGCCGCCCCGGGCGGTGATCTGACGATTGACCAGAACAAGGACGGGTTCAAGGACGGCATCCTCCAACAGACCTTCTCCGTTAACCCGAAGAGGTTCAGCTACTGGTTCTTCCAAGGCACCTCAATGGCCGCCCCTCATATCTCCGGCGTGGCGGCGCTGGTGATAGCGACCGGTGTGGATGATCCCATCAAAGTCCGTGAAGCGCTTGAGATGACCGCCAGGGATAGAGGCAAAAGCGGGTGGGATGAGGAATACGGATATGGAATAGTCGATGCTTATGCTGCTGTGACCTACTTCAACCGAAACGCCGTTAGCGCCTATAAGATCACCATTTCCGATCTGATCTTCCCCGACAGCTCCTTCAAAGGTGAACCGGTCGAAGTGGAGATGAAAATCTCCAACGGGGAGAATAAACAGATACCGGTTATCATCAGGGTTAAAGATAAAACCCTCAACAGACAGCTGGCTTTGAAGGTGGTCATACTTAAGCCTCAAAGCGACCAGAAGATAAAGCTTCAACTGAAAACCGACAAGCTCACCGGCGGCGAACATGCCATCATCGTGGAAATAAGCCCCGCTACTGACCCATATAACCCCGTGGATATACGTGGAGCGAGGTTAAATCTCATCGACCCGTTGAAGGAAAAGCCCGAGGATAAACCGGATCTGCCCCAGGATATCTTCGTGGCAGATATAGACCTGAACTTTGGATTTGACGCCGATGCTTGGGAAGCTAAAGCCGTCGTGAGGATCCTAAGCGAAACCGGCGATCCGGTGCCTAACGTGACCGTCTACGGTCAATGGAACGGAGATCTGCAGAAAGAAGCGACAGGGGTGACCGATGCCGACGGAAAGGCGATCTTCAAATCAGGGCCAATAGGGAAAATCATCAAAGGCGTTAGCTTCACCGTCAAGAACGTCGTCAAATCCGGATATAGGTATAATCCGGCGATGAATCTGAAAGGCCCTGCTACTCAGGTGGAGCCTGATAGATTAAAGCTGGAAGGGAACGGCAGGATACTTCTCTACCCGAATTATCCGAGCCCGGCCAATCCGGAGACCTGGATACCGTTTGAGCTGGGCAGATCCGGCAGGGTGATTATCACGATATACGACCTTAACGGCAGACTAGTCAGGAAGCTTGATCTCGGCTACAAGGATGCCGGCAGCTATGTCGACAAAGCCAAAGCGGCTCACTGGGACGGCAGGAACGAGTTCGGCGAGCCGGTCGCAAGCGGCGTCTATTACTATGCCGTGCAGGTCGGCTCGCAAAGAGCAGTAAGGCACCTGGTCGTGATGAGATAAACCAGGTGGTTGCCCTCCGGACGGGAGATGGGATCGCAGAGCGATTTCCCATCTCCCGCTTTTTATATCCCCTAGAGGATCCACCATGCATAAGGCCTCGCCTCATCGGGGAGGAGGTTATCGGGGAAAGGCAATGCCAGTGCTCTGGCCATCTGGGGGGTTTCCTTAAGCTCTCCGGCGAAGGCCTCGTCACGCATTTGATTTCTGTAATCCGGCTCCTGGAACGAATATCTGAAATTAGTGTGTACGTCATATCTTCCTTCCAGCAGCGCCACGACGTCCTCCACGAAGACGATCTCCTCATCGGTGGGAATGACGAAGACCTTCACCTTGGAGTCATCGGCGGAGATGGTGAACTCGGCGTTTCTTGATTTGGCCAGCTCGTTTCTCTCGGGATCTATCTTTATCCCCAGCTCCTCCAAACCCTCCATCGTTCTTCCCCTCATCTCAGGCGACATCTCGCCGACACCGGCCGTCCAGACGACGGCATCCACATGTCCCAGGGCTGCATAATACGCCCCTATGTATTTCCGCAGCCTGTAACATTCGATCTCAAAGGCGAGGGTCGCCCTCTCATCTCCCTCCTTCATCGCCTTCTGCACGTCGCGCCGATCCGTATATCTCCCCGTTACGCCCAGAATGCCGCTTTTCCTGTTGAGGATATCGTTCATCTCCTTAGGCGAGAGGTTCTCCTTCTCCATGATGAACAGATCTATAGCGGCGTCATGATCCCCCGCCCTGGTACCCATCACCAGTCCCTCAAGGGGTGTGAATCCCATGCTGGTGTCAAACGAGAGTCCGTTTTTGACAGCATTGGCGCTGACTCCATTTCCTACGTGCAGCGAGATCACGTTCACGTCGAACGGATCTCTCCCCAACAACACCGCCGCACGCTTGGCCACATATAGGAGCGAGGTCCCGTGGAATCCATATCTTCTCACCCTGTACCTATCATACCATTCATACGGCAGGGCATAGATATACTGTGGCGGGCTGATCGTCTGATGCCAGGCGGTATCCATCACGGCCATATGTGGGACGTCGGGCAGTATCTTCATCGCCGCCTCTATCCCCAGGACATTGGGTGGGTTATGGAGTGGGGCCAGATCAAATAGCTCCCTGAACGTCTCGAGGACCTTCTCATCGATGATCACCGATTTTGCAAACCTCTCGCCGCCGTGAACCACCCTATGTCCCACCGCATCTATCTCCTCCGCCCTTCCTATAACGCCGTATCTCTCATATCCGCGATACCCCCCCAGAAGCAGTTTCAGGATCAGCTCTATGGCGATGCTGTGATCGGGACACTCATGTTCCACGGTGATCCTGTCCTCGCCGTATTTCTCATGGACGCAGAACGAACCTCCCACCGTGACCCTCTCCACGATCCCCTTCGCCAGGATCCATCTCTTCTGCCAGTCATAGAGCATATATTTGACCGAAGAGCTTCCACAGTTAAGCGTGAGTATCTTCATGGAAAACCTCCCCGTTGGATTTAGCCTGGGATATTTATGATACCCTTTCCGCCCCGATTTTTAAAGTATGACGCCCCTACCCTACCAGTAGATACAGATGTTCACAGGTGAGGGCCAGATGGGTTTGTGGTTCGCTCATATTATTGTTAAGTGTAGCAGAGATCTGAGAGGTCAGAAATGCTTATTTCTCTGGGAGAAAAGGAACGAGGAGAGAAAAATCCTCGTTCCTGGTTCCTTTCTCCTCGTTCCTTCTCATGGATAACCGCTGTACTCAAAGGGAATTTGAGCGTTGTGGTTTTAAGGGGGGAATTACCCGTCGATATATCCCAGATCGCGCAGCCTCTTCCTGATCTTCTCCTCCTCATCCTCATCAAATACGGGTGCATCGGATTCATCCTCATATAAGAGCTCCTGTAGGACGAACTCGATGTACTCATCGACGGTGGAAAATCCATACTCCTCCAATCTCTTTTCTATGGCCTCATAAAGCTCGGCCGATATCTCCACCTTTCTCTTGTCTGACATCCCTACCTCCATCGGAATAAGGTCATTCGCTCATATTTCACCTTGAGTGTAGTATGCTGCCAATCAACGTTCTATCCCCTTCGCGATCAGAGGTTAAAGTCGAGGGACAAGAGTCTAGAGTCCAGAGTCTTTTTTGCCTCTCGACTCTCGACCATCTTAACCTCAACCTAAACCTTAACCTGTTAATTAACAACGGACATTATCAGATCATGCACCTCTAATATATCTATCTCCCTTTCCTTCCCTTTTCCTCCCGTCATCAACCACATCCCATATTGGGCGTGATTGGCGTCGTCAGGTCCCGTGTCGTTCTCATGATGATGGATCTTGCCGGAGCCGACCGTTCCGAGGGAACGCCATTTGAGTCCTCCGAAGTAAACTATCAGGTCGGGAGGGATATTCCTGACGGTCCTGTAGATCTCCTGAGGCTTATAGACGACGGTTCCTAACGGGGTGCCGAACTCATCGGTTATCCCCTCGATGGCCGATTTTATCTCATCCCTAACTTTCTCATACTCCTCCTGGGGCACGATCCCCTCCGGCTCTCTCCCCTTGACGTTTAGGAAGACCCTACCGTAATATCCCCCTTCCCCCCAGGCGATCGTTTTGGACCAGTCCACCATTCCCTTTCGTATGAGATCGCCCATTCTGATCGGCTCCTTCGGATATTCCTTCAGCGTCAGATACCCGTTACGGATGAACCACTCGTTTATGCTGATTCCACCGCTCATTCTCTGCACGCCGTGATCTGAGATGATAATCACCCTCGTTTCATCTGGAATCAGATTGAGTATCTCACCTATCTTCCTATCGAGATATGCCGTGTATTCCCTGATAACATCTCTGTAAGGGCTATTCGGATCATGTTTCGGATGGCCGGAGTCGTGATAAGCCCAGAACCCGTGATAGATCCTGTCCAACCCCATCTCAACCATCATGAAGAAATCCCACTTCCTCCCTGTGATCAGGCGTTTGGCGACCTCGAACCGTTTATCGGTCATGCTATAGATATCCCTTATGACCCTGTCCTTATCATCCGTCCGGAAATCCGGCACGTCGAGCATATACCCTCCCACCCACGATCTGATCTCTTCCTTCAGCCCTTTCGGATATGTGTAATCCGATTCGGTATCGGGCGCTAGAAAGCCGGAGATCAAACATCCTCTTATCGGCTTAGGAGGATAGGTGAGAGGGATCCCCAACAATATGGAGGTGAGCCCCTTCATTCCGAGCCTGTCCCAGACCTTCGGATATTTCACCATTCTGGAGTTGGCAAAGGAGAGTGAATCATAGGAGTAGTCCTTGCGATTCCTGAACCCGTATATCCCTAGCTCGCCCGGGTCCTTACCAGTCATCATACACATCCACGCCGGAACGGTTATGGGCGGGATAATGGATTTCATCCTGCCGTAAGTTGATTCCCTTATCAGCGATCTGATGTTGGGAAGATCATCTATCATCTCCTGAAAGATGAGCTTCGGATCGGCACAATCCAGCCCGATTACAACCAGCTTTCCCATTTTTCATCCCTCGCTTTCCTTCATCGCCTTCATCAGGATCTCGGCGACCTCGGGTCTTGTGAACTCAGGCGGCGGATAGATCCCTCTGCGGAGCATCTCCCTTACCTTTGTGCCGCTTAAGAAGATATGATCCGTCGAGGGATGCGGACAGGTCTTGCCGGTGGCCATCCCACCGCATCTCCTGCAATAGAAGGCGTGCTCGAATTTAAGCGGCACGATACCTATTTCATTCGGATCGAACTGATCGAATATCTCCTGAGCCTCGTAGGGGGAGTAGTAGTTTCCCACTCCGGCATGATCTCTCCCGATGATGATATGTGTGCAGCCGTAATTCTTACGACAGATAGCGTGGAAGATCGCCTCCCGCGGCCCGGCGTATCTCATGTTGACGGGGAAGACCGCCATCACATATCTGTCCTTCGGATAATAAAGCTCAAGCACCGTCTCATAGCATCTCATCCTCACCTCAGCGGGTATGTCGTCCGATTTAGTTTCGCCGACAAGCGGGTTGAGGAACAACCCATCGACGATCTCAAGGGCGACCTTCTGCAGATACTCGTGCGCCCGATGGATCGGATTTCTGGTCTGGAAGGCGACAACTGTCCTCCATCCTTTCGATTTGAATATCCTGCGCGTATCGATCGGATCGAGGCGATATCGATTGAACCTTGCGTGCTCGATCCGCCTCAAAAGCCAGATCTCCCCTCCGATCGCCATCTCAGGTTGTCTATAGACCCTCGCCACCCCCGGATGAGCGTCATCCGTAGTCTTATAGACTGCATAGGCCTCGCGTCTCTTGTCCCTCTCAAATATATCCTGGACATGTATTACGGCATACTCCGCTCCCTCTTCATCGGTTATCAACGCATACTCGCTTCGCCCGACACGGGGTATCGCATCCTTTTCGATGGGCAACAGGATGGGAATCGACCAGACCGTTCCGTCCGAAAGGCGCATCTCGTCTAAGACGCTCTCATAATCCTCCCTGCACATGAATCCCGTAAGCGGGCTGAAAAGTCCGGTAGCGATGTTTTCGATCTCCTGGAGATCGAAATATGAGACGGAGATCTTGGGAAGCCGGTCGGCCCGGGCGAGCCATTCCTCCCTCTCCTGATCGGAGAGCATCCTGTTTACCAGCTTTCCGCCGTGAGGTTCTATCATATCACATGCCCCCTGGTAGTAATCCCCTTTCATCGAGATATCTCATTATCACCTGGACACACTCCTCCACGGACATCCTATCTGTCTCAAGTGTTATCTCGGGATTTTCAGGCTCCTCGTAGGGATCGTCTATGCCCGTGAAGTTCTTGATCTCCCCGGCCAGGGCCCTCTTATAGAGGCCCTTCGGATCTCGCTGTATCAGGATGTCGAGCGGGCATTTGAGATAGACCTCAATGAACCTTCCGTCCTTGTGCCTTGCGCGGGCCTCCTGACGGGCCTGCCGGTAGGGCGAGATGAAGGCACAGAGGGTTGCCACGCCGTTCCTGCTCAGGAGCGAGGCGACGAAGCTCACCCTCCTGATGTTCTCGTTCCTGTCCTCCTTCGAGAACCCCAAATCCCTGGTGAGATCCCGCCTGACTACATCCCCATCCAGCCTCTGAACGAATGGGATCCCACGTTCCCTTAGCGCCCTTTCAAGCGCCATCGAGAGCGTGGTCTTACCCGATCCACTCATGCCGGTGAACCAAACCGTGAAACCTTTCCAACGGCTGCTGCCCGATGACATCATCTCCTCCAGCTTGCAATTGTATCCCAATTAGGTTATAATTGTATTATAACAATACTACAAGGATATGTCAAGGACTGAGGAAGGGGATTATCCCCTCAGAGATCCTTGACCTCAGACTTTCAGGAGGCAGAGATGCTAGGCAGGCTTTTCGGAAGGAGAAGATCAAGCGACAGGCGCGTGATAGTGATAGGTCTTGACGGCGTGCCGCACTCCTTCATAAGGAGGCACGCTCAAAGTGGGGAGCTTCCGAACATGGCGAGGATGTTGAGCTCGGGAAGCTTCTTCAGGATAAACTCGGTGATTCCGACCGTTTCCTCCTGCGCTTGGTCCTCTTACATGACGGGCAAGAACCCGGCCGGACATGGGATCTTCGGGTTTATCGACCGCCGGCCGAATCCGTTTTCCCTTTTCATCCCCAACGCCCGCAACCTGAGGGCCGAGACCATCTGGGAAAGGCTCAGCCGACAGGGCAAAAGGGTGGTCGTCATGAACGTCCCTGTCACATATCCTCCGAAACCGGTGAACGGAATTCTGATCGGCGGGTTTCTAGGGACAGATGTGAACAGGATCGGCTATCCGCCTCAGATCAACCGCACCCTTGTTCGGATGAACTATGTGATAGACGTCGATGCCAGCAAGGGGCATACCGATAGGAAGGGGTTCATGGAGGAGATACACAAAACATTTGAGAAGCGGATTAAGGTGGCGAAATACTTGATGGAGAGGGAGAAATGGGATTTCTTCCAGCTCCACGTGATGGAGACCGATCGGATAAACCACTTCTTCTGGGAGGATTATGAGAGGGGAGATCCGAGCTTCGCGCCGAAGTTCATGGATCTCTACCGGAAGATAGACGATTACCTGGGTGAGATATGGGACAAGTTCGGCGAAAGGGAAAACTATGAGATGATGGTGCTTTCCGATCACGGCTTTTGCACGCTTAAAAAGGAGGTCTACCTGAACCTCTGGCTGGAAAGGGAGGGTTATCTGAGCTTCAAATCCGAGGGGTCGAAATCGCTCGAGAACATCGCCCCCGAAAGCAAGGCATATAGCCTCATTCCCGGGCGGATATTCATAAACCTGAAGGGCAGGGAGGAGATGGGAAGCGTCGAGAGGGAAGATTACGAGCCGTTGCGCGATGAGATCGCAAAGAGGCTGATCGAGGAGTTCAGAGATCCGGAGGACGGAACGCCGATCGTGGAGAGGGTCTACAGGCGAGAGGAGATTTACGACGGACCATATCTGGAGGAAGCTGCGGATCTGATAGCGGTTCCGAAAACGGGTTATGATCTAAAGGGAAAGGTATCGGCCGAGGGGCTGATCGGAAGGGGAAAGATCGTCGGTATGCATACATATGACGACGCTTTTCTCTTCGTCAAAGGAGAGGTCAAATTGGAGGAAGAGGATAGGTGGATCGGGGGAGTAAACAAGTTGGTTTATCAGCTGATATTTCCCTCTTCCCCTTCCTTTTGATGAGGGGAGCACTGGCTCTTATCCTTATAGCACAGCAGGGAGGTGTTTTTATTTCCAATCTCTCCTCGTCTGATCTTCCGTCTGAGATCGGCGATGGTAGGTTGACACGGAGATCATCCGGGATTTAAAATAGCTGTCACTTAAGGATATCTCCAGTGAGGGATGCCGTGACTAAAGGAGAATTCTACTTCGCTCAACTGACTGACATCCATGTCGGCGAGGGGCTCAATCCGAAGGAGGCCGCTTGGAACCTTCGTTGGGCCCTTGAGGAGCTGGAGATGCTCTCACCTAAACCGGAGTTGATCCTGGCCACAGGAGATCTGGTTTGTGCAGGTAAAGCCTCCGAGCTCCGTGAGTTCGCCGAGTTGGTGAAGGATAGCTCGATACCCATTTTAGCTCTGCCGACGAACCATGATCTCTGGGGCGAGCCCGATGAGAGTGCCTGGACGGAGATCATAGGCCCACTCCGTCAGAGCACCGAGGTGAAGGGCCTCAGATTTCTGATCTGGAACGACATCCAACGCCAGCCCGAGGGCGGATGGAAGGCAGAGCTGAGGGAGGAACAAAGAGAGTGGTTTGAGGAGGAACTGGAGGGGGCTGAGGGGAAACCGGTCATCGTCGCTCAACACTGTCCTCCTCTTCCCGTCGGCGGAGATTACCACGATCAGTGGCGCGGCTCGAACGCTGACGAGCTTCTGGAACTCCTCTCGCGATATAACGTGTTGGCGATGATAACAGGGCACTGGCATAGGAACGGGGAGTGGAACGCTAAAGGAGTGAGGGTGATCAACACCGGCGCCTTGTGCGGGTGGCAATGGACCGGAATACCGCCACATCGCTGTTTCCCCACCAGACCCGGCTACAGGCTGTTCCATTTCGATGGGAAGAGAACGCTTCGCTCCTTCTGGCGCGACGGTTCCTTCTGGGAAACGCCGGCTCCGAAGGTTCAGGTGAGCCTTGTACACGTAGGCGAAGCACATACAGGCGGCCCGCGACCTCAGGTGAGGCCGATCGAGGTCTTCGCCAAAACAATGCTTCGCGTGACGGCTTACGCCCGCGGGGGAAAGATAACGAAGGTGGAATGGAGCATCGAAAGGAGCAGGTGGAGACCGATGAGGATCACGTTCGAAGGACTGTGGAGCGAATGGGAGGGATCGATCGATCCTCTTGAAGAGAGGGCGTTGGGGGAACATATCTTGATCGTTAGAGCCGAGGATATGGATGGAAACAGGGCTTACGACGCCATCCCGATCAGATTGGCGGAGCGGGAGTGCACGCCGATGGTTCCAGCCTCCGCCCAATCCGGGAGGGAGATGGTGTTCGAACTGTTTTATCCCCCGGAATAAACTCGTTTCGAAGAAGGAGGGGATGAGTAATGGAGAAGGTCAGGATAGGTGTGATCGGAGCCGGAGGGATCTTCAAGGGCGCTCATATGCCCGCCTATAAGGAGCTTTCAGATGTGACACAGGTGGTCTGGGTCTGCGATCGCGACGAGGAAGCGGCCAGAAGGGGTGCTGAGTCCCTTGGGGCGAGATGGACAACCCGTCTGGAGGACGTCCTGGAGGATGATGGGATCGAAGCGGTGGATATATGCACGCCGAAACACCGGGAGATAATCGAAGCTGCCGCGAGCGCCTCAAAACATATTCTTTGCGAGAAACCGCTCGAGTTCACCCTTGAGGATTGTGACGCCTGTATCGAGGCGGCGAAAAGGGCGGGGGTTATCCTGATGGTCGCCGAGAACTATCTCTTCGACCCCGTCATTCTGGAGATCGAAAGGGCCCTGAATGAGGGGAAACTGGGAGAGCTGAGGAGGTTGCGTCTGTTTCAGGGATGGAAAGGGGCGCCTGCAAGTTCGTGGCGAAGAAGAAGAGCGATGGCGGGAGGAGGATGCTTGATGGACGATGGCGTGCACCTTATCGCCTTGGCGAGATATTTCATGGGTGAGCCAACAGAGGTTCAGGCGCTTGTCAAAAGGTTCGGGGCGCCTGAGGGAGTAGATGTCGAAAACCACGCCGTCGTGATCTTGGATTTCTCCGATGGTGGAATAGCGGTTATCGAGGCGGGATTGGACATCCAACCAGGGCTTTTCCGGTTCGAGTTCCACGGCGATAGGGGTTCAGCCTTCTATGAAGCGCTCTACGGCCGACATGAGCTCCGAATCTTCTCAGACGTTCCCTACTCCCCATCCGTTCCATCCCGTTTCCCATCGCTGGAGTCCTATCGGAACGAGATAGCGCATTTCGCGGAGTGTGTGTTGCGTTCGGAAACGCCGCGTTACACGGGCGAAAGCTCAAGAAGGGAGGTCGAGCTGGTCCTGACCGCCTATCGTCTCTCTTCCTCATCCGGCTACCTAGCCGGGTATGATCGAAACGAAGTTGAAAGGCAGGGTTAGGTGTGATAAAATAAGGGCGGCGTGAGAGATTGCGACGGGATAAGGCGATTAATCCGCTCGCTCATATCAGCGCTGAGTGTAGCGAAGGCTTTTAAAGCTACCGTCCGCCGCCTATAGGTCATTTATTGTCATTTGTCGTCATTTAAATGACGGCGAAGCCGAATGACTTAATGACTACAAATGACGGTTGAACTGTGCTTAACCTTAAAGAACCTGTAAATTTAGCTTTTACAGGGGAGCTGACGATTGAGATGAGGGTTAGGAAACCTTCAGAGAAGATCATCCTCGATAGGAGGGAGCTTATAGACCTGATCCGGAGTGAAAGGAGCCGCGGCCATACCATAGTTACAACCAACGGGTGTTTCGATTTGCTGCATGTTGGACATATAAGGTATCTCTATGAAGCAAGTCGGTATGGTGATATTCTGATCGTGGCGATAAACGACGATGATTCGGTCAGGAGGCTTAAAGGCCAGCTTCGTCCGATCATCCCTCAAGAGGAACGGGCTGAGATGGTGGCTTCGCTTGAATGTGTGGATTATGTCACGATCTTCAGCGAGGACACTCCGATCCCGCTCATAAGGGCGATCAGGCCGGATTACCATGTTAAGGGAGGAGATTACACTTTGGATGAGATGATCGAACGTGAGGCGGTGGAGGAGGCCGGTGGGAAACCCATCGTCGGGATCAAGGTCGAGGGCAGATCGACGAGCGAGATAATCACGGATATCCTTAGGAGATATGGATCACAAAGGGAGGAGACGAGATGAATCAGCACGATCAGATGGTTGTGGTTCTGGACTTCGGTTCTCAATACAGCCAACTCATCGCCAGAAGGGTGAGGGAGGCGAAGGTTTACTGCGAGATCCACCCTTTCAACCTTCCGGCTGAGAAGCTTGCGGAGATGAAGGTTAAGGGTATCATTCTCTCAGGTGGCCCTGCCAACGTCTACGATGAAGGGGCGCCGATATGCGATAGGGGGATCTTCGATCTCGGTATACCGATCCTGGGCATATGCTATGGGATGCAATTGATGGCCTATATTTTGGGTGGAAAGGTGGAGCCGGCGAGGAAGCGGGAGTATGGCTTCGCCAAACTTCAACTGGACGATCGATCCTCGATCTTCAAAGACCTCCCGGATGAAAGCCAGGTCTGGATGAGCCACGGCGACAGGATAACCCATGTACCGCCCGGTTTTAAAGTCATAGCCCATACCCCCAACTCTCCCATCGCCGCCATGGCGGATGAGGTGAGGAAGTTCTATGGCCTTCAGTTTCATCCTGAGGTCAAACACACCGCCTATGGGCCGCAGATCATATCCAACTTCCTCTTCGAGATATGTGGATGTTCCCCGTCATGGGATGTGACATCCTTCGTCGAGGCGAGCATCAGGGAGATAAAAAAACGGGTTGGGGATGAGAAGGTTCTATGCGCCGTAAGCGGAGGTGTCGATTCGACCACCTTGGCGGCTCTGGTTCACAGGGCGATAGGCGACAGGCTCGTCTGTGTTTTCGTCGATACGGGGTTGATGAGGCTGAACGAGGGTGAGGAGGTCAGGAGGAATTTCGCCCGCCTGGGTATAAAGCTCAACTATATAGAAGCCGGCGAGAGGTTCCTCGATAAACTCCGCGGCGTGGTTGACCCTGAGAGAAAGCGTAAGATTATAGGCGAGGAGTTCATAGCGGTCTTCGCCGATGAGCTCAAGAGGCTGGGCAAAATCAAGTTCCTCGCCCAGGGAACGCTCTATCCCGACGTCATAGAGAGCGTATCGGTCAAAGGGCCTTCAGCCACGATAAAGACCCATCACAACGTCGGCGGGCTTCCCGATGTGATACCGTTTGAGCTTATAGAGCCATTCAGGGAGCTTTTCAAGGATGAGGTACGGGCGGTGGGCAGGGAGCTCGGTATACCAGAGGAGATACTCGGCAGACACCCATTCCCCGGTCCCGGATTGGCGATAAGGGTGATAGGCGAGGTGACCCGTGAGAGGCTGGAGGTTCTCAGACAGGCCGATGCCATCTTCATCGAGGAGATCCGTCGAGCGGGGATATACGACAAGATATGGCAGGCTTTCGCCGTGCTGCTGCCGGTTAAAAGCGTGGGCGTGATGGGAGATGAGCGAACCTATGAAAGCGTCATCGCCCTAAGGGCCGTCACAAGCGTTGACGGTATGACCGCCGACTGGGCGAGGATACCATACGATGTCTTAAACGACGTCTCCAACCGGATTATAAATGAGGTCAAAGGGGTTAACAGGGTGGTCTACGACATAAGCTCCAAGCCTCCGAGCACGATCGAATGGGAATGAGCATCGTTATCGCCACCTTAAGCGTTTCACCTCAGCCCAGAACGTCGTTATCCTGCCCGACGGTGAGACCGCCTGACCTCCGCCTATGAGATCCCTCTCCGTCAGCTCGTGATCGCTCACCCAGACCTGATGGATGTAAAACCCCTCCGACATATAGGGATCTATATGGAACCTGAAATCGGCGTTGTTGCCTTGATCCTTGAATTCGGCATTCGTGATGTGTTTTATGGCGATCCTCCACCGATCGGTGTATTCGAATGGGATCTTCTTCAGATCGGCCGGGGCGTTGAGGGCGAATGCCTGCTGAGGGTAAACGTCGCCTTTGTCATCCCAATCCAATATCAACCCCGTGGCGGCCTTGGCTGAATCATAGAACTCCACCGCTATCCAAAGCTCGTTGGTTTTGTCCTTATCGGGTATGACAGCCGGATCGACGCTGAAGTATATGTGATTGCCTGTGTTCATCCCAGGTGGCGTTTTAGGGACGAACTTACACTCTTTGCCGCCGATCTCCTTTGGTTCAGTGACGCCATCGGCCTGAGGTTTCTCGATGATGCCGTTTGAGATGCTCTTTTTGCCGAGCTGGATGCTAAGCACCCCCCATTCGGCACCAACGGCGGAGGATACAAGCAGCACCGCCATGAAAAGGCATGATATTGAAGTCTGAAACCTCCTATCCCCCTTCATAATGAACCCTCCTCTTAAAGGAGTGGGGCAACCCGATGGGCCGCCCGTCCATCATTCGTTACCATTCCTTGATCTGAGCCCATGTCGTCGCCATCTTATCGGCCGAGCAACAGACGGCGGCGGGTTTATCCGAGAGGATCATATGTCCGAAACCCTGGCTTTGGTCATGTGCCTCCCTTCCCGTCCACGTCATCTGCAGCTTTCTGGTACCGCCGGGGTTATCGGCATCATCGAAGACGGGATGGAATCCCAGCTCCTGGCCGGCCTCCCATTTCAGCGATTTCATCTGTTTGTATTCGATAGCGGCCTCACATATATATCCGTCGGCGGTCGTGGTTGAGCCAACCTTCATATAGTCCGGCTCCCTCTGGCCCGCTCCGTCCATATTGCACCAGTTCCACTTTTGATTTTTGCAGGTGAATCCGTATTGGTAATGATGGTTATGACATTCGGGACACGCTACCGCTTCAGTGGTGGCGAAGAATATCTCTATGCAGTCCGTCCTCCAGATGTCCCCTCCTGCCTGTGTTACGACGATCTTATCGTCCTTCATGATCACGCCGATGTAGACGTATTTATCGTCCCACATCAGATAGAACTTCCCGCTGCTGTCGCTCGGTCCGTTCCAGCCGGCGGCTCCAGGAGCCACTCCCGGGAATATCTGCTCTTTCGTGTCCAGCACGGCGGGGGTGAGGGATTTGAGCGGCCAGTCGTTTAGATTGCCGTCGATCGCCTTGGGCGTCCCCCTGAGGCACTCGATCACAAGCGGCTCCCCCGTTTTGGGGTGTTTGGCCGGAGGATCTGCAAGGCCCAAACAAGTGAAGGCGATAATCAGAAGACCTATGAAAATCGAAATCTTCATTTCATTCCCCTCCTCACACAAGATCTTCTTAATTATACTACGGATTCGCGTATGGGATCAAGCGACTGCGTAGACTTCAGGGCTTTTCAACGCTTAGATAAGGATAAAATCCCTTCTCCCGGCCCCAAAGGCCGAAAGAGAATCAAATCCTGTCATTTTCCTATCCCTATTTTCCCGCCTAAATCCCTAAATCACCTAACCTATCTTTGAATCTCCCTTCCTTTCTCTTCCCCTTACCAACTCATACCCAAAAGTAGTTCTATTCCCTTCTCACTCCTGGCAGAGAAGCACCTCCATCCGTCCGGTATGTACCTGAAGCCTGCTCTCCTTATCAGCGTTATCGCACCGTTACGTATCTGGCTGAGGTGATGAGCTATCTTCCTGGAATGCAACCTGTCTTCATCATAGCTTACATCCCTCACCCTGAATACTCCATTCTCCACACTCCAGCGGCCTCTTATCCCTTCAGAGTGAAGTGCACCCATTATTTTGGACACATTTTTATCTCCCATCGCCACGGCTTAACTCTTTTATCTGCTCTGGCTTTCTCCATCACCTCCATCATTTCCTCAAGCGGGTCGCTGGCAGCGCATTTAAAATTTCCCGTATAATATGCATTAATTGCATAGCAGGACGAGACGAGGGATATATAAAAGATCATCAGCGAGAGGCTCAAATTCGCTTTTCTGAACGGCGCTCCTCGAGATAGACCCGTTCGGCCAGCCACTGGTTGATCAACGTCTGGTAAGGCATCCCCTGCCTCTTCGCTATCCTTTTTATCCTTTCCAACAGAGCAGGGTATATCCTCATGGTGATCGGGACTTTCTTGGGAGGAATCGCTATCTCAACCTCCTTCACCTCCTCGAACTCTCCCTTTTCTATCATCCCGGCTGTATCATGGCTTTCGACGAAATCGGCGAATTCCCTTTCGATCTCCGTTAAACCCTTTCTTCTAGACATGTTATCACTTCCTTTCATATCTCCTTCTTTCCGCTCTGGTCATATCCCTGGCGGTTATCACCTTCGCTCTCTCCCCGTAGAGGAAGAAGGCGACCATGAGGTATCTCCCCTCCAGGGTTCTTCCATAGGCTACATATGCGTTGGAGATTCGGTTGCTTCTGAATATCCTCGGTTTGAAATATGCGTTTGAGAAGACCTCCCTCACTTCCTTAGTTGCTACGTTGTGTTTCTTTAGGATCTTATCGGCGACAGCCCTGGGGATATGGATATAGGTAATCTTCAATCTTAGCCCTCTTCTTGGTGCTAGCGATATTCTACAATAAAGTATGTATTAAAATCAATACTTAATTTTTAACTCCTCAGTCATTAACACCGGGCTCCCTCTTATCTCCTCCAGATCAGGCGCAAATGATCTGTTTGTGAAGGAACAGATTAAGAGTGATGTCAGATGGCAAACCTGCCACCGATGTAGTATCCTGTATTACAAAATTGTAATCCCTCTGTAATCTTCAACCTGTATAATATCCGTAAGGAGGAACGAAAGTGGGAATGTCATTTTGGAAGGACAAAGCGAAACGATTGAAAACGGAGGTGTATGTCCTCTATCTAGCCTATAAAGATCCGGGGGTTCCGCTATACGCCAAGCTGTTTGCCGCCGCCGTCATCGCCTACGCGCTCAATCCCTTAGATCTGATCCCGGATTTCATTCCCGTTCTGGGATATGTGGACGATCTGATCCTCATACCCCTCGGTGTTTTTTTGGCGCTGAAGATGATACCGAAGGAGGTTCTGGATGAATGCAGGGAGAGAGCAAGATCTGAGACCCTCGAGGCGAAACCGAAAAGCCGTATCATCGCGGCCGTTTTCATATTGATGATCTGGCTGGCGGCGATCTATATGATTCTGAAGCTTGTCCGAAGGTTAATCTGAAGGAATTGAGGAGGTGAGGAGATGAAATGGAGAAACCTTATCATGATAGGATCTCTCGCCCTATCCGTCTCCATCTCCCTGGGAAGCTCAGTTCCTGAAAAGCTTTCCCTTGATAAAGCCCTGCAGACGGCACTGACAAATAACCCGAGGATCAAAACGACGAAGGCGCTTGTAAAAACCAGCCGCCTCTGGAGCAATCCTGAGACCGAATCAGAACTCACCCGAGGGGACATCCCTGACCCTGGTGGCCCTGCCGAGCTTCTACGGCCTCATCGGGAGAAAAAGGAGCAACCCAAATGAGAGATAGAGGGAATATAACACGGTTGACGGTTCCATTTCTTCTCCTTTTACAGATCGTCTGGTGTTATACGGCCTCGGCCAACTGGCTGAGGGATGCCGATGAGAGGATGTATCATCTCATTCACGATCACAGGGCCTCTCCTCTGGATGCCGTTATGCCGTGGGTTTCCAGGATCGGCAGCGGCGAGAGTGAAATCGTCATTGCCTTTATCCTCCCTATCTTCGGCGTTAGAAGAGATGTAAGCTACACCTCGATAGCAGCGACGGTAGGCGCGGAGACGGTAACCTTCCTTCTGAAAGGCCTGGTAAACCGACGTCGACCGACCGGCGATACCGATCGGTGGAATTCCTCCTTTCCCTCGGGACACGCGACCAGCGCCTATGCTATGGCATATGTTTGGGGCGCAGCATACCCTAAAGTTAGGCTGCCTTTATATGTTGCTGCTGCCCTTATAGCCTATTCACGTATATACAACGGGCGACACTATCCGATGGATGTCCTCGCCGGCGCCGGGATCGGATATCTATGTGGCAGGTTGGCGTGGCGATACAGAGATCACCTTCTGCCCCACTCATGGCGTGAAGGCGGCGGAAATTCGCCGCGGCGGCAGGTTTATAGGCCTTACTCCCTGAATCGTTCTGCGGATATTCCCGCTCTACCTGCTGACGGACGGAGACCAGCATTGAAATACACGGTTGAAAAGCCGTTGCCGCTATGTCGCTGTGCGTGGCATGATAGATGAGATCGATAGGATCAAACGTTATCAGTCTTTATCTATAGTTCCTAGCTGGATGGAATGTTCCGATCCATCGGGGTTGGGACAGGCAAATCGGATATAGGGTCGGTTGTGAATCTCCTTCAAATAGGGCGCTTTGTATAGCCCCAGTTTCACCTCCACCGAGTGGAAATCCTTGATCAACGGCGTGAAAATCGTGACTCCCCTCAACATGCTGAGAACCTCCATCAGCTCGAGCTCATGTAGTGTCTTCCAGAGATACTCTCGCTGATCCTCCGTGCATCGTGGAAGTTACGGAGATGGGCATAAGCCACACCGTAGACCATATCCTTGTATCGTTCGACAAGTGCGCTGAACGCATCCCGATCGCCACCTAGAACCTTTCGGACAAGCTCTTCGTCGCTCACTTGATCCATCCGTTTCCTCCTTTCACCCGGTAAATACGAAATTCACGGGGAAAAGGTTCGGCCTAGATGAGAGATGTCCACCGGGATATTTGCATCTCCTGACTTGATCTACCTCCACAGCTTAGTGTATGCTAATCCCCAAGTAAGGTCAAGCCCCGATTGGATGGTGACATCATCGGCGGAGATAACCCCGTCGATCCCCTTTTCTTCCTCGAGCCCTCGATCGCCCCCTTCGTTTTCGATCTGCTGGATAACCTCATAGGCGAGGACAAGCGTTTCTTCTTCTTTGATCCCACAGAGCCCGAGAGAAATTACAACTACAACGCCAATCAACTGCTTGTGGAAGCCATCCAGAAGGGATATCGAGGAGCCTATTGGGATATACTCCGCAGGGTCGACGGGGCATAACGCCCCGCCGACATAGGGGTTATACGTCGCAGAGGGAGAACGTCCTTTCGAGCGCCTCTATCGGATCGCCCTTCGGCGTGAACTCATGTCCCACGAATCCCGTGTAATTCGTCTCGGCTATCGCCTTCATGACGGCCCGATAGTTTATCTCCTGTTCGTCGTCCAGATCGTGACGTCCGGGGTTACCGGCGGTGTGGAAATGACCGATATAATCGATGTTCTCCTTGATCGTTCGGATCAGGTCGCCCTCCATGATCTGCATATGATAGATATCGTAGAGCAGCTTTACGGCGGGAGAGTTGACCGCCTTACAGACCTCCACACCCCACCAGGTGTGATCGCACTGGTAATCGGGATGATTCACCTTGCTGTTAAGCAGTTCGAGACAGAGCTGAACCCCTTTCTCCTCAGCCATTTTCGCCACACGCCTGAGACCCTCCGCCGTGATCTGAATCCCCTCATCATCCGGAAGTCCTCTCCTGTTTCCTGAGAAGCAGATAAGGCTTGGTATCCCATACTCAGCGGCCAGCTCTATGTTCCTCGAAAGCTCCTCCTCTATCCGATCGTGATTTTCCCTCCTATTCAGCCCATCCGTCAGCGTCCCATGGCCGCCGATTATGGCGATTTTCATGCCGTGATCCAGCACAGCATCCCAGTACTCCCTCGGCAGCATCTCGATCGACGCGTAGCCTATTTGAGCCGCCTTTTTGATGAGCTCCATAGGCTCAACCCTACGAGCGAAACACCACCAAGCGATGGATTGTTTAATCCTGCCCATGTTTCGTCCTCCTAAACCCTTAGACGGAGAAGGTCAGGGCGTTGAACCCTACCTTACCGCTGTGATAGAATATCTGACGGAGAGGATACCAGATCCTCAGACGGAAAACAAGCTTTCTCCGCCATCATGATCTCCTCGTTGTAGATGTCCACCACCTTCTGTCCTCGTCGGACGATCAGGAAATCATCCTTATCCCATTCACCTGAGAGGAAGTTTCCTATGAGCCTCCAGCCCCCCTCAAGCTCCTCGAACCGCCAGCCGTTTCCATCGGGATCTTTCCGACCGACGTCCTATATCGCTCGATATCCCCTATACCCATGTTTATGAAAGCGGCCCGCGAGTAGTTGTTCATCCAACCGCTCTATCTCGATGTCTCCCTTCCCAACACCCTTTTGAGTTCCTTCAGAATCTCCCTGGATCTCCTGAGCTCCAGGTCGGCGTTTCTCGACTCAGCCAACCTGCGGCTTTTGCGGACATTGCCCAGATAGTATCGCGGGAGGACCAAGGTGAGAATCAGCAATCCATCGCTTATATCTCGCGATTTAAACTCCCTCCACGCCCACAAAGCTATGGCCCCGTTCAACAAAAGGGCGTTAATCCCATCTCTCCAGCAACCTGCATAGATCTGCCCTGCCCCTGGAAGGAGGGCCGAGAGCAGAGCGGCTGCTTTTGGCGATCTGCGCCCGGCGGGCGGCGTGAGGAGAAGGCGGTTGAGCTTCGATATATCCCTTTCATCCACGCCCATCTCTCTGAGAGAGGGGATCAGGTCTCCCGCGCTTTCCACGCGTTTGCCCTCATAGATCTCCGCTATGCCCAGGAGAAACCTCGCTCTGATTTTAATGGATCTATCGACGTCGGAGTTCAGCACCTCCAGCAGATCGAACTTCGCTGAGCTGTAATCGCCGGCGCAGATCATATCGAGCGCCGATCTTATCCTAGCGGTTGCTATCTCGGATCGATCCCTCATGAGGAGGATAGCGTCATGAACGGCGTCGGCCGCCAGATCCCATCTTCCCATATGGCGATACGCCTCACCTATCTTCATCATACCGAGCTTGATCTCCTTGGTTGAGGAGGAGAAGAAGATGAATCTCTTGTATTCGGTGATCGCCTCCTCAGGGTTTCCCATGTTCAGGAGATGATCGCCGAGCTTTAAAGGCGTGAAAATCGCCGAGAAAATCACCAAGCAGAGGGCCAACTGAGCCAAGTATCTCCTCCTTCAGCCTCTCATTCTCCCTCGCGTTAAACTCCCCGGCGGCTATGGCTGAGCCATAGATGTTTCCTAGGTAAAAGAAGAGGGTCGCCCCGCCGAAAAGCCAACCTTTCGCCGATCTGACGCCGTTATCCCTGAACCCGTCATAGGCCATGCCAGCGGAGAACCCGACGACTGAGAGCGAGTACAGCCCGTCATATCCCCTGCCGGCATATACCTTACCCGCTCCTGGAAGCAGGGCCGAGAGGAATGCCGCTAGGAAAGGACTCTTATGTGGTTTGGACTCCACCAAGGGCATAAGCTTCATCAACCTTTCCGCGACGCCCAACACATCCTCCCTTGACAGCGAGTTAAGGAGCGATCTCAACGTTGACCTCGCACGATCTGCCCTGCCGAGCATCATCAGCCCTGCGGCCTCAAGACATAGAGCCCTTTCGGATATGCCCTTCGCCCTCTTCAATTTCCTCAGCGTATCGACAGAGCTAGCGAAATCGCCCATTTTGAAATACAGACATCCCACCCGATAAAGGATCTCCTGACCGCCCAGCTTTTTATAAAAGGACAGGGCTCTTCTATACTCCCCGATCATCTCATAGCCAAGCCCTATCCTGTAAACGGCCCAATCCCTGTCGTCATCCTCGCCGGCGAAGAAGAGATATCTCTCATACTCCCCTATCGCCCTCTTATAATCGCCCTCCTCGAAGAGATGGTCTGCGAATTTGAGGATGTTTTCGGGCGAGAGATAGGAGATGGATACCATCAGGATCAGCGCGAGGTGTAAGGCCATGCTTCGTACCTCTCTATCGGGTCCCTCAATTTCCCGCTGGCCTCATCCACCTCGTAGATCGTCCCGGCGTAGAGGTGGGCGAAGCCATGACATCTTTGAAGCCGATCGGATGTCAGAAGCGCCCCTTTGATCGGCCCGAACCTCCTTATCGCCTGAAAGGCGAAGCTCGAACAGGTGGGGATGAAATTACAAACGGACATATCCTGGGAGGATATAAAGATCTGGTAGAACCTTATCCCGGTGAGCATGAGAAGCGAGAGCTCGTTATTCGGCCTAACCACATCGGATCTGGGGCGATAATGATCGTTCATCTTCACCCCAATCGGAGCCATCTTCATCAGGTATTCGATATCATTCAACAACTCCTCCCTCGGGGAGAGAGCCATCAAGGCATATATGAGGATCACAGCGCTCATCATTTTATCGATATCCCCTGAGCTCATATCCCAAGCAACGCCCCTCGCCTCGCTTACGACCCGGATGTAGAACTTGGGTTATGGATATAATATCACGGCTGAGATTGAAGATCAAGAATCTCACCGACACTCCTCCCTGCTTCTGGCAATTCTTAAGTTCTTATACATCCGCGGAGTCACATTCAATTGACTGATCGGGTTTGCCCGTCGTATCATAAGAACACAGGTTTATCTCACCACGGTAAGGAGGGGGAATAATGGTGGAGAAGGATGACCTGCAGGCCCTTGACGAGGGGAAGGAGGAGAAGAAGGAGAAAAAAGAGGAGAAAGAGAAGAAGGAGCTGCCACCTTTTGAGGAGGCTATCAAGGAGTGCGAAAGGGTTGAAGGGCTTTTCTCCTTCTACATAAACAGAGAGGAGAACAAGGTTCTGATGGAGATACTCCCCGATCAGTTCGATAAACTCTTCCTCTGCTCTTTAACCAGGGAGGCATCCGACGGCTATTACTTCGACTCCGGTTCGATGATGTGGGACTTCCCTTTCTTCTTCAAGCGGATCGGCAGGAGGGTCCAGCTGATATACAAAAACGTCAGGTTCAGGGCGGATGAGAGATCTCCGATCAGAAAGGCGATCGAAAGAGGCGTGAGCAACTCGATCATGGGTTCCGTCAAGATCGAAAGCAAACCTCATCCTGAAAGGAAGAGTATACTCGTGGATGCCAGAGGTTTTTTCGTTCAGGACATCGATCTGGTAACCTACTCGTTGAACGAGAGGATCAAGGCGGAATACTCCTTCGACGAGGAAAATAGCTATATCGATTTTGTCAAGCCCTACCCTCAAAACGTCGAGATCGGCGTAATAATCCATTTCAAAAGCACAAAGCCCAAATCGGTCTACACCGTGGCTGACTCTCGTAGCTTCATTCATCGGTATCATTACAGCCTCTCAATTATCCCTGAGACGAGCTATCGTCCCCGCCTGGGAGATGATAGGGTCGGGCATTTCCTGACGATGTATCAGGACTATACAGATCTAACGCGGGAAACGCCCTATGTCCGGTATGTCGAGAGGTGGCATCTTGAGAAGGCCGATCCCGATGCTGAGATCTCACCGCCTAAAAAGCCCATTGTCTTTTGGCTTGAGAATACGATCCCACATGAGTATCGCGAGGCGGTTAAGGAAGGAATCCTGCTCTGGAACAAGGCATTTGAGAGAATCGGGTTTAAGGATGCGATCGTGGTCAAGGAGCAACCGGATGATGCTGACTGGGAGGCGGGGGATATCCGGTATAATACCGTTCGATGGATCGTCCATCCCGGAGGTAGCTATGCGGTAGGCCCTTCTCGGGCGAATCCCTTCACCGGTGAGATATATCACGCCGACATACGCATCGGGGCCGATATGATCCGAGCGGCGTTCGGAGAGCTGGAACAGTTCGTAGATCCGGTTTCGATGAATCCCGATGACAGAGACTCATTTGAAAAGCTTCTATTGAACCACCAGATGGGCCTTGCGCTGCATGCGGCCTTCGGCTGGCATATCATCTCAGCAAGGGAAGGTATTTCGCCGGACCATCCAAAGGCTAAGAAATATCTGCATGACTATCTCGTCCATCTGGTGGCGCATGAGGTCGGCCATACGTTGGGGCTTCGGCACAATTTCAAAGGAAGTATTCTTCATCCCGTCGATAAGTTACAGGACAAGGAACTGACGAGAGAGAAGGGATTAACCGGATCCATCATGGATTATGTCCCAGTTAACGTCGCTCCCGAAGGAATCGAGCAGGGGGATTACTGGCAGACCACGCTGGGGCCCTACGATTATTGGGCGATCGAGTACGCCTATAAACCGATAGATGCTGAGACGCCTGAGGATGAGCTGGGGGAATTGGAGAGGATAGCTTCCAAGGTCTCCGATCCAAAGCTGGCATATGGGACGGATGAGGATGCCTTCCCGCCGCCTTGGGGGATTGATCCAACCTGTAACAGATGGGATCTCGGTGAGGATATGCTGGAATATCATAAGAAGCAGATCGCATTAGCGAAGGAGTTGTGGGAAAAGATAGAGGATCACTTCGATAGACCCGGCATCCGGTATCAGAAGATCCGACGTGCTTTCGGCTATGGGCTTTCACAATATCGGATCGCTGCCATGAATGTGCCGAAGTATATCGGCGGAATCTATCACAGGAGGGATCACATAGGCGATCCGGGCGGGCGACTGCCGTTTGAACCCGTTCCACCCTCGAAACAGCGTGAGGCGCTCGAATTTCTGACAGTGGAGTTCTTCAGCTCGGATTCCTTTAGGTTCTCCCCCCAGCTCCTAAACAAGCTCGCCCCTGAGAGATTTTGGGATTTTGAGGGATCAGTGTGGCGGATGGATCGGATCGACTATCCCGTCCATGACGTTGTGCTTTCGATCCAAAAATCAATCCTGGACAACCTCTATCATCCCCTGCTGCTATCGCGGCTTCTGGATATAGAGCTGAGATACGGCGAGGGGAAGGATAAATTCACGATGGCGGAGATGTTCCGGAAGCTGAGGGAAGCTATATGGTCGGAGCTGGAGAAAATGACCAATATCAATAGCTTCCGGCGAGCTCTTCAGCGCGAACATCTATCCAAGCTGATAAAACTGGTGCTGAAACCGGAAGGGAGAACCCCTCAGGACGCCAGCAGCTTGGCTCGTATGGATCTTATAGCCATCATGGAGGGGATCAAAAGGGCGCTGACGGAAGGAGACCTAGAGCCATACACGCGGGCTCATCTGGATGAGTCTCTCGCCCGAATCGAAATCGCCCTCAAGCCCGTCGCCGAGAAGAAACTTACCGATTGAGTTATAGAGGCGCACAACTGTGCGCCTCTACATTATCCGACGACGATCAATCTGAAACGCTGAAAAAAATCATATCGAATGAAATTTTTCTCTTGACAAGGATTTCAATTGTGATATAATACAGTGGGAGAAAGTGGGGAAAAGTGGGAGAGGTATGTTCACCGGCGAGTATGAATGCACCCTCGACGAGAAGGGAAGGGTTAGTATACCTTCCAAATTCAGGGAAGTGCTGAATCAGAGATATAACTGTAAGCTGATCCTCTCCCGCTGGTTCGATGGATGTCTGGCTCTCTTCCCCTATGAGGAATGGGTTAAGATAGCCAATAAACTTAGGGAAACCACATCGTTCACTCAGCCGGAAGGACGAAAACTACAGAGGCTCTTCTTCAGCAGCGCTATAGAATGCTCCCTCGACAAGCAGGGCAGGCTGATGATCCCGCAGCGGCAAAGGCAGATGGCAGGGATAAACCGACGAGTTGTCATGATCGGGATCGTGGACAAGATAGAGATTTGGGCAAAAGAAGTTATAGATAAGTATTACAGCGAGGAGATGGAACAAGGGTTGGAAGATCTGGCCGAGATGATAAATGTCCAGCTATGATCGCTTCCACATACCGGTTCTGCTCGATGAGGTTATGTCACTTTTAAACCCCAAAGATGGAGGGGTTTATGTGGACTGTACTTTGGGAGCCGGCGGACATGCCGAGAGAATATTGGAGCTCAGTTCTCCCGGCGGAAGGTTGATAGGAATAGACTTGGATTCGGAGGCGATATCCATCGCCAAAGAGAGATTAAAAAGATTTGGGGATAGAGTGAGGTTTGCCCATGCCAATTTCGCCGATCTAGATGATATCCTTCGTTCACTGGATGTGGATGAGGTGGACGGCATACTCATGGATCTGGGTGTTTCGTGGATTCAACTCTCCGATCCGGAGAGGGGGTTCAGTTTTCGTCTGGACGCGCCTCTGGATATGAGGATGGATAGGAGAATCCCCCTGACCGCCCGTGAGGTGGTCAACACTAAAAGCGAGAGGGAGCTTCGTGAGATATTTCGTAGATACGGCGAGGAGAGATGGGCCGGGAGGATAGCCAGGAGGATAACGAGGCTCAGGGAGAAATCGCCTATACTTACCACCAGGCAACTTGCGCAGATAGTCGAATCCACCGTGCCCCGTCATGGGAGGTTTCATCCGGCGACGAGGATCTTCCTAGCGCTGAGGATATACGTCAACAGGGAGCTCGATAACCTGGAAAGAGGATTGGATTCGGCTATAAGATGGCTGAAACCGGGCGGGAGGATATGCGTAATATCTTTTCACTCGCTCGAGGATAGAATCGTGAAGTGGAAGTTCCGTGAAGGGACCTGTCTGAAGATAATCACCCGAAAACCTGTAACTCCTGGGGATGAGGAGGTGAGGGAGAACCCCCGTTCCAGGAGTGCCAAACTGAGAGCCGCCGAGGCGATTTAGATGAGAAAAGGGCTTTACTTGGTTATAATCTGTTTCCTGGTCACCGCTTTCGGAGTTTTGGCCTTCTTTCACATCTGGTTTAACATGCAGATGAGGTTTATCAACATAAGGTTTCAGGAGCTCAACCGCGAAAAGCTCATCCTCAAGAACGACATCGACAAACTCAGATGTGAGAAGGAGTATTTGAGATCGCCTGAAAGGCTTGGGAAACTGGCCGATAAGTTCGATATGACCCTCCCCGATGAGGAACCGATTATCATCATCAAATGAGGGAGGAAGATGGTATCGAGGGTTCAAAAGGTTAGGACTATCATCTTCTTCATAGCCGTTCAGGTTTTCTTCCTTATAATGATAGCCAGAGTGTTACACATCGAGATGAACGCTAAAGCGCTTAGGAAACGCTCGGAGGAGCTTATCACAGGGGAGCTGGGAACCAGGGTTCGAAGAGGTAAGATCACGGATAGAAATGGGAAAAGCCTGGCGGTCAACATAGACACCCTCTCAGTTTGGGCCGATCCAACCCTCGTGAAAGACCCGGATGCTACGGCTCGAAAGCTGGCACCCCTTCTTAAAATCGATCCCGAAAAGATCAGGGAGAAATTAAGTCGTAAGGATAGAAAGTTTGTATGGTTGACTAAAAAGCGGGATTTATCCTTGATGAAACCCATAATCGAAATGGTCAGATCGGGCGAGATCAGGGGAGTTTGGTTTGAGGTTCAGGAGAAGAGGATTTATCCTAAGAAAGACCTGCTCTCACACGTTATAGGATATGTTAACTTCCGCGGGGGAGGCATCAGCGGGGTTGAAAAGTATTATAACGATCAGATCAGGTATTACGAAACCACCCTTCATATATACAAGGATGCCCGTAACAGGATCTTTCAGTATCCCGACGGCGAGCCGAATCTTCCCAGATACAACAGTGAACTGATATTGACGATAGACGAGATGATACAACATATCGCTGAGGATGAGCTCGATAAAGCGTGCAGGTTCTGGAAAGCCTCCGGCGGTACGATCATCGTGATGAATCCCAAAACGGGTGAAGTGCTCGCCATGGCCAACTATCCCCCATTTGATCTGAATAGATATGGAACGACACCGGAGAAGATCAAGCTGAACAGGGCCATTCAGATGACGTTCGAACCCGGGTCCGTATTCAAGATAGTTCCGATTTCGGGCGCCATCGAAGAGGGGCTACTCTCGCCATCCTCCAGCATCTTCTGTGAGAACGGTGTGCTGTATTTCCGAGGACATCCCATACACGATATCGCCCCCTATGGATGGCTGACGCTGCGTCAGGTTCTGGCTAAATCCAGCAATATTGGCGCTCTCAAGGTAGCCAGAACCTTAGGTAGGGAGAAGTTTGAAAAGTACATAAGGCTTTTTGGATTTGGACGGAAGACGGGTATAGATCTGCCGTTTGAGAAGAAAGGGGATATCTCAGCGTTAAATGTCTGGAGCGACAAAGCTATCCTGACCTATATCCCGTTCGGCCAGGGCATAACCGTCACCCCCCTTCAGATACTCTGCGCCTTCAATGCCATAGCTAACGGCGGTGTGATGATGAAACCTCATATCGGAATGGAGATACGGGATAGCCGAGGGAGATTGATCAGGAGGTTTAAACCTCAGGTTGAAAGGAGGGTTATATCAGCCAGAACGGCTGATATGATGGCACGTATGTTGAATCTGGTCGTCAAAGAGGGAACAGGTACAAATGCTCAGATAGAAGGAGTGGAGGTGGCAGGTAAGACCGGGACCGCCCAGAAAGCGGGGAGAAGGGGATATTCAAGGGAGAAGTTCGTCTCGACTTTTGTCGGCTTCTTCCCCATGGATAGCCCCTCCTATTCCATCGTGGTCGTCATCGACGAGCCGGAGGGAAAACATCACGGGGGAGATGTGGCGGCTCCCGTCTTCAGCGCTGTTGGGAGGAAGATACTGCAGTATGAGAAAGTCCGCGGTGTCTATGCAAAGGCCTTCGCCGGGGAAAGACATGAGATTGAAGGAGTTATTTCAGGACCTTGAGCCTTTATACTGTGATGCCGATCCGGATATGGAGATATCCGGCATAGAGCATGACTCCCGTCGGGTAGCCCCCGGTTATGCCTTCGTATGCCTGGCAGGTTTTAAACAGGATGGCCATCGGTTCATTAAGGATGCTATCACAAGAGGTGCCGTCCTCCTGGTCTCTGAAAGGGATCTTCACCCCATCGATGGGGTCGGCAGGGTTAAAGTCAAGGACGCTAGGAGGGCGCTGGCGCTTATGGCGGCGAACTTCTACGGTAATCCCTCTTCCGAGCTTAAGGTCATAGGGGTGACGGGCACGAACGGTAAGACCACAACAGCTTATCTGACATGGGCGATCCTCAGATCGGCTGGAATCCAATCTGCTATCTTCGGCACGATAGCGCATAGAATCGGTTCTCGCCTCATATCAGCTCTGAATACGACGCCGGACGGGCTTGAGATACAGAGGATGATGAGGAAATCAATCGAAGAAGGGCTCAATGGCGTGGTGATGGAGGTATCGTCACACGCCCTTGAGCTTAGAAGGGTAGATGGTGTCAGGTTCGACGTGGGAGTCTTCACAAATCTCACATGGGATCACCTGGATTTCCACGGAACCTTCGAAAACTATCGTAAGGCGAAACTCAAGCTGCTGGATTTGCTCAAGGAGGAAGGATATGCCGTCATAAACGTCGACGATCCCTCCGCTGAATATTTCCTGAGGAAAGCTGAATCAGTTGGGGCCGGGATCATCGGGTACGGGCTGAATAACCGTAATGGCGGGATCTCGGCCGATCCGATTGAATCCACGATCAACGGACTTCACTTTCGTTTGAAAACTCCGATCGGTGATGGGATAATTGAGCTTAAGCTCCCCGGCGATCATAACATCTACAACGCCATGGCTGCATCAGGCGTCGGTGTGGCGATGGGATTAAGCTTTGATGCTATAAAGTCGGGTTTGGAATCGCTAGATAAAGTCGCTGGGAGATTCGAGCTGGTGGATCTTGGACAGGATTTCGCCGTGATAGTCGATTACGCCCATACGCCCGATGCACTGGAAAGGGCGCTGAAAACGGCGAGGAAAATCACGGGAGGCAGACTGATCTCGGTTTTCGGCTGTGGCGGGGACAGAGATAGGGCCAAACGGCCAAAAATGGGGGAGATCTCGACGAGACTGGCGGATCACACCATCATCACCTCCGATAACCCCCGTACGGAGGAGCCGATGGAGATCATCAAGCAGATCCTGAAAGGGGTTCACCCCGATGCAAGTTACGAAGTGGAACCTGATAGGGAACAGGCGATAGCTAAAGCTGTCCGATCCGCACGGAAAGATGATCTGATCCTCATCGCCGGTAAGGGACATGAGGATTACCAGATCATAGGTGATCGGAAGATACATTTCGACGACAGAGAGGTTGCCGCTAAATATATTAAAAAGAGGTGTTAGGTGAACCTTAAACTGAGGGAGATAGCTGGGATTGTATCCGGAAGGATATCAGGGGGAAGAGAAGCCGAAGAGTTGGAGATCTCAGGCGTATCGACCGATTCCCGCACGATTTCTCCCGGTGAGCTCTTTGTGGCCTTAAGGGGGGAGAGGTTTGACGGACACGATTTCGTCCGAGATGCTGCCTCTAAGGGGGCAGTCGCTGCTATTGTATCACGGGATGTCATCTGCCCCGATGGATTTCCGATTATCTCGGTCGATGATACCCTGCGGGCGCTGGGAGATCTTGCCGCTGGGTGGAGAAGAAGATTCAATCCTACGGTCGTAGCGGTGACCGGTAGCAACGGGAAAACCACCGTTAAGGAGATGATCAGCTCGATTCTCTCTCTTTCTCACTCAGTTCTCAAAAATGAGGGGAATCTGAACAACCTGATCGGAGTCCCGCTGACCCTCTTTCGGTTGACCGGGGAACACCTCTACGTTGTGCTTGAGCTCGGAACCAGCCGGTTCGGTGAGATCAGTAGGCTTTCGGAGATATCCTCCCCTCAGGTGGGTGTGATCACCAACATAGGACCCTCACATCTCCAGTTCTTCGGCGATCTGGATGGGGTTGCACGCGAAAAAGGTGAGCTGCTCCGCTTCGTCCAAACGGCGGTGTTGAACGTGGACGATCCCTTCACGCCCAGGCTCAGAGATAGGGCTAGAGGCGATGTGTTCACTTTCGGGCTGAGCGAAAGGGCGGACGTGAGAGGCGAGGAGGTGAGGTTCACCGGCGAAGGGATGTGCTTTAACATCTCGATACGCGGTGAGCGAATCGGGCAGGTGAGACTATCGGCGTTGGGAACGCATAACGTCCTTAACGCCCTTGCCTCAACCTGCGCTGCATGGAGCATAGGGATTAAACCACGGGAGATCATCGATGGACTCAACAGGTTCACTCCACCACATATGAGATCGGAGTTGATCGAGTTGGAGGGGGGAATCACCCTTATAAACGACGCCTACAACTCAAATCCAAAATCCCTCCAGGCTGCCGTTGAAATATTGATCGAAGTCGGTAACGGACGCAGGAAAGTGGTCGTTCTAGGTGATATGCTGGAGTTGGGCGAACGGGAGGACGAGCTTCACAGACAAGCCGGCGAGATGATCCTGAAAGCCGATCCGGACATTGTGATCACCGTCGGCGAGAGATCAAAGCTTATTGCAGAGCTCCCTTTGAAGTTCGGAAAGCCCACCCTTCATTTCAACACTTCCGAGGAGGCTTCTTCTCGGGTATGCGATCTGATTGAGCCGGGCGATGTGGTGCTGCTTAAGGCATCCCGCGCCATGAGGTTCGAGAAAATCCTCGAGGCGATCAGGGAGAGAAGATGTTCTACTACCTCTTCTTCAAAAAGCTGATACAGTTCTTTTCGCCTTTTAACGTCTTTCAGTACATAACCTTCAGGGCAATGTATGCGACGGTGACGGCGCTGGCGATCAGCCTGATCCTCGGGCCGTTCACGATAGAGAGGTTACGAAGGATGAAAATCGGCCAACAGATACGGAACGATGGGCCGAAGACTCACATGTCAAAAGCCGGAACGCCGACCATGGGCGGGGTTCTGATACTCTCGGCGATTATCATCTCCACCTTCCTATGGGCTCGCCTGGACGATCCGCTTATCTATATCGTTCTGTTCTCGCTGATATGGTTCGGAGGGTTGGGTTTTCTGGATGATTACCTCAAGGTCAGAAATAGACGGTCACTGGGGCTAAGGGGATGGCATAAGATCATCATCCAATCGTTCGGCGCGTTCATCATAGCGTATTGGGTTTACAGATGGGGTCCCGTCCCCAGCGGGATGGAGTCGAAGACAGCCTTGCTTTTCCCATTTTTCAAGAATTTCAGGCCTGATCTGGGACCGCTCTTCATCCCCTTCGCCATGCTGGTCATAGTGGGCACCTCCAACGCGGTCAATTTGACCGATGGACTGGATGGGCTGGCGATAACATGCACGATTTTCGTGGCGGGAACGTATGCGGTGCTATCACACATCACCAGCAACTTCAAAATGGCCGATTACCTGGATATCGTTCATATCCCACTTGCCGGGGAGTTGGCCGTCTTCTGCGCTACCATGGTGGGGGCAGGATTGGGGTTTTTATGGTATAACTGCCATCCGGCGGAGATGTTCATGGGAGATGTAGGGGCGCTTTCGCTGGGAGCGGCCATCGGAACGGTGGCTGTGCTCATCAAGGAGGAGATACTTCTGGTGATCGTCGGAGGGGTCTTCGTTATAGAAGCCCTCTCGGTGATTATTCAGGTATGGTCCTATAAACTCACGGGGAAAAGGGTTTTCAAAATGGCCCCGCTGCATCATCACTTCGAGCAGAAAGGATGGTCAGAGACGAAAGTGGTGGTGAGATTCTGGATAATCGCTGCCATATTCGTCTTGATAACGCTTAGCACCCTGAAACTGAGGTAGTCCAACACGGTAGGATAGGCATATGGAGAGAATCGATCTTAAAGGCAAAAGAGTTTTAGTTGTAGGATTGGGAAGAAGTGGAATGGCCGCCATCCACGCGCTCAGAAGATTGGGCGCCGAGGTGATAGGGAACGATCGGAAATCGAGGAGAGAGCTGGGTGAGGTGGCAGATCAACTGGAGAAAGAAGGAATAAAACTCCTTCTCGGATCACATCCGATCGAGCTGCTCAATGGGATCGACCTCGTCATAACCTCGCCTGGAATCCCCTTCGATAATCCGATCCTCGTGGAGGCGCGAAGGAGAGGCATCCCCGTCTGGGGTGAGGTAGAATTGGCCTACAGGATCTCGCGGGCGCCCTTTATCGGAATTACAGGGACCAAGGGGAAATCCACCACCGCCACGCTCGTGGGCGAGATGCTCAAACGGGGACGATTCGACAAGGTTGTGACGGCGGGAAACATCGGCACGGCGCTGTGCCGGGAAGCGCTGGACTTAAAGGAGAAGGATATCATCGTAGCCGAAGTGAGCAGCTTCCAGCTGGAAACGATAGAGCGGTTCAGACCCCTTGTGGCCGTGATGCTCAACATCTATCGCGACCATATGGATAGACATCGGGATATGGGGGAGTATATAGCGGCTAAAAGCCGGATTTTCAAAAATCAAACTGAGGATGACTTTGCCGTCGTCAACGCCGACGATCCGATTGTTACTTCCGTATCCCGGGGCATCAGATCTAAGATAGTCCCCTTCAGCCTTAGGAGAAGGGTTAAGGGGGGAGTTTATCTGAAAGAGGGATGGTTGATCTCGGAGATAAGGGGGGATAATGAGAGGATCGTTTCAACAGAAAAGATCAAACTGATGGGGAGGCATAACCTGAGCAACATAGCCGCTGCCATCGCCGTCGGCTCGATCATGGGGATTGAAACCGGGGGAATCGCCGATGTGGTGTTGGAGTTCCATGGGATAGAACACGCACTCGAAATCGTCGCTCGTATAAACGATGTGACATACATAAACGACACGAAGGCTACCAACGTGGCAGCTACAAAGGCTGCCCTTGAGGCTTTACCGGGCGATGTGGTGCTCATCATGGGAGGGGTAGATAAGGGAAATGATTACGGGGAACTGATAGAGCTGGTCAAGGAGAAGGTAAGACATCTCATCCTGTTGGGGGTTGAGATCGGGAAGATCGAGGAGGTTTTCAGGGGCATATGTCCGATGCACAGAGTAAGGGATATGTGTGAGGCGGTATATCTTGCCTCATCGCTCGCCCTTCCCGGAGGATATGTTCTCCTTTCACCGGCAAATGCAAGCTTTGATCTCTTCAGAGACTATAGGGAGAGGGGAGAGAGATTTAGGGAGGCCGTGAATGCGATCCGTTCTGGCTGATAAGCTCAAAAGGAAAGGGTACTCCGGTCCGTCCTATGGGTATAAAAAGCCGCCTGCGAATTCCAGATACAGGAGGCTGATGGATACTGGGACCAGCCTGTCGGAATACAGGAAGTCCATTATATTCTCCACGGTGAGCGTCGCCGAGAGAACGAAGAGAATGCCTGATCTGGTTCTATCGAGCGTTGTGGCTGTGCTGATCGTTACGGGCCTCGTCATGGTTTATAGCTCTAGCTCCTTCTCCGCATTCATGTTATACGGGGATGATATGCTCTTTATGAAGAGACAGCTACTTGCGGCGGTGGTGGGATTGGTCGGGTTGATCATCACCTATGTGATACCCTACAGGTTTTACCAAGGGAAATATTGGTATCTCCTCGGCACCGCCTTTGCGATGTTGGTGGCTGTTTTCACGCCCTTAGGTATTCCGGCTAGGTCCGCCACCGGCAGGGTATTCCATAGATCGCTTAATCTGGGATTCATGACCTTTCAACCTGTGGAGTTCGTCAAGCTTGCCCTGGTGATATACATGGCTGATTTTTTGAGCCGGAAAACACCTGAGATAAGAAGGCTTAGCAGGGGTGTCCTTCCAAGCCTGTTGATCCTCCTGGTCTTCTTCGCCTTGATCTACCTTCAGCCCGATTTAAGTTCAGCCGCTTTCCTGGGACTGGTGGTCTTCACGATGTTATTCATCGGCGGAGCAAGGGTATCACAGATCGCTCTCTTCGGGCTGATCTCCGGCGCCTTGGTCTACTTCGCCATAAAGAACGATCCTTATAAGCTGAGCAGACTCAAGGATTATACCGATCAGCTCTTTAACCTGACGGGCAACTATCATATAATGAGATCGTTTGAAGCTATAGGACGAGGGGGAATAACCGGCGTCGGGTTCGGCGAGGGAATCTACAAGATGTTCTTCCTGCCGATGGCGCATACGGACTTTATATTTTCGATCATCGGCGAAGAGCTGGGCGCTTTGGGAATGATAAGCCTGATAATCCTCTATATGATCCTGATATGGCGTGGGATATCGATCGCATCGAAGGCTCCTGATCTCTTCGGCGGCATGTTAGCCATAGGTATAACATGTATCTTCGCTTATCAGATCCTGATGAACATGGGAGTCGCTCTGGGACTGCTCCCCATAACCGGGGTGACGCTGCCCTTCATAAGCAAGGGAGGGTCCTCTCTGATGATCAACATGATCATGATCGGGATCCTCCTGAATATCTCCAAGGAGGGGGAAGTGTGAGGCTTCTGGTGGCCGCTGGTGGGACAGGAGGTCATATTTTTCCGGCCATCGCCGTGGTCGAAGAGCTGAAAAGGAGAGATCCCAGTTCAAAGGTGCTCTTCGTGGGGAGCGGAAATAGAATGGAATCCAAGATCATACCGGCTATGGGATTCGATTTCAAAGTTATACACACGGCTGCTTTGCCGAGGAGGATATCACCCTATCTTCTCACAGCCGGAAGGGAACTGACATTCGGGATGATCCAGGCCATGGGGATTGTGAGATCGTTTGAACCGGAATCGATATTTATCACGGGAGGATACGTCTGCGCGCCGGTGGCCTTTGCGGGGATCGTAACGGGCGTTCCCCTTTTCGTTCAAGAGCAGAACGCAGTGCCAGGGCTGACGAACAAGGCTGTGGGCCGATGGGCGAGAAGGGTATTCCTCGGATTTGAGGAGGCCGCCGGATGGTTCGACCGCCGTAAGGTTGAAATCACCGGCAACCCGATCCGCTTCCGAGATCCACCTCCGCGGCATGTCGCCGCCGGTCGGATCGGCCTCGATCCGGATATGAAAACCCTCTTCGTGATGGGAGGAAGCCAAGGCGCATCAGTGATAAACGATGCCATGGTCGAAACCCTCCCTTTCCTAAGAGATATAGCCGATAAGCTTCAGATCGTCCATCAGACGGGAAAGCTGGATTACGATATGGTGATCGAAGCTTACAGGCGATCCGGGATCAGACACCTCGTGAGGCCGTTCTTCGATGAGATACACCTGATCTACTCGGCGACCGATCTGATGCTCTGCAGGGCGGGCGGAATGACGATAGCCGAGATCACAGCGTTCGGCCTGCCAGCTATCCTGGTGCCGTTCGCAAGGGCGACCAATGACCATCAAAGGCTTAACGCCCTGTCGCTTGAACGTAAAGGGGCTGCAACCGTAATCCCGGAAAAGGAGATATCGCCTGAAAGTCTTGCCGTGAAGATAAAGGAGATCATCCTAGACGAGTCGAAGTTATCCGCCATGTCTCGGGCAAGCAGAGCTCTTGGCAACCCCAACGCCGCCGGGATGATCCTCGATTCGATACTGAAGGACCTTCGGAGGTGAGATGTTGTTCGGCAAAACGAGACATATACATCTGGTGGGCATCGGTGGTTCGGGGATGAGCGGGATAGCCGAGATACTGGTCAGCCAGGGATTCACTGTGACCGGATCGGATATAAGGGAGTCCGACACGGTAGAGCGGCTCAGAAGATTGGGCTGTAAGATAAACATAGGACATAGCGGAGAGAACATCCACGGAGCGGATGTTGTGGTGGTCTCATCGGCCATACCGGAGGACAATCCTGAGGTACAGGAGGCCAGAAAGATCAAAACACCTGTGATACCGAGGGCTGAGATGCTGGCGGAACTGATGAGGATGAAGTTCAGCATAGCTATTGGAGGCACCCATGGCAAGACCACCACCACGGCGATGATCGCATCTGTCCTGGAGATGGGCGGGTTAGATCCCACGGTGATAGACGGCGGGAAACTCGTAAGTTTGGGCACAGGAGCCAGGCTCGGTAATAGCCATTTCATGGTGGTGGAGGCGGATGAGGCTTATGGATCGATAAAGAGGGTATCGCCCACAATTGCTGTTGTCACCTCAATCGATGCCGATCATCTTGACTATTACAGGGACATAGAGGACATCAAGAAAACCTTCTTGGATTTTATCAATCGCGTTCCCTTCTACGGTGTCGCCATCTTATGTTTGGATCAGGAGAACATACAGAATCTCATTCCTCACATCAAGAGGAGATTCATCACCTATGGGGTTGAGACCCTAGCTGACGTAACGGCACATGAGATCAGATATAAGGGGCCAACCGCACGGTATGAGGTCAAGTTCCGGGGGGAACCTCTAGGGGAGATATATCTGCCTATGCCCGGCATACATAACGTTCAAAATTCGCTTGCGGCCGTGGCGGTAGGTCTCGAGCTGGAGATCGACTTCGAATCGATCAAGAAGGGCCTTGAGGGGTTTAAGGGGGTACACCGCAGGTTCGAGATAATCGGCGAGTTCAAGGGTGTTTTGATCGTGGACGATTACGCTCATAACCCGGCCAAACTCAAGGCCACCTTCAGCGCCGCTAGGCTTTCCTTCCCTGGAAGGAGAGTGGTGGCGATCTTTCAACCTCACCGATATCAAAGGGTTAAACATCTGGCCGAGGAGTTCGCCAACTCCTTCTTCCAAACCGACCTGTTGATCGTGACGGCGATCTATGGCGCGGGGGAAAAACCGATAGAAGGCGTGACGGGTGACAGTCTGGCATCATCCATACGTGATCACGGGCATAGAAACGTGGTATATATCCCTAACCTGGAGGATGTGATCGAATATCTGGTCAAGCTCGTTCGGCCCGGCGACCTTGTCATAACGGCCGGGGCAGGGGATATCTGGAAGGTGGCTTATGGACTACGGGATAGGCTCATTGAAAAGGGAACTTGAAAAAATTGACCGTTTGGAGTTAAGATATAATGAGCCGATGTCAAGCCATACCTCCTTCGGGGTAGGTGGGCCTGCCGACGTGTTCGCCATAGTCAATTCGCCCCAAGCCCTGGTGGAGCTGTATAATCTAACGCTCGACAACGATGTCAAATTCTTTCTCATCGGTAACGGCACCAATCTTCTCTTCTCGGATGATGGGTTTAGAGGGGTGGTGGTAAAATTGGGAGATGCGTTCTCCTGGATCGATTTCGAAGGTGAATACGTTTCATGTGGCGCTGCCTTTCCGCTGAGCAGACTTGCCAGGGAAACGGCCGAGAAAGGGCTCGGTGGTCTGGAGTTCGCCTACGGCATACCGGGAACGGTCGGCGGGGGGATCAAGATGAACGCTGGAGCACATTCCCGGCAGATCTCCGATGTGATCGAAGAGGCCGAGGTGGTGACGTTCAACGGCGAACTTGTTAAGGTAGGGGGAGAGGATCTCGGCTTCGAATACAGAGGAAGCCGACTCGATCGGTTTCTCTGCGCTGTGGGGGCTAGATTCAAACTACATCGATCTGATAGATGGGAGCTCAGACGGAGAATTGATGCCTTCTGGGCTGAAAGGCGAATGAAACAGCCCTTGGGCGCTTTGAGCGCGGGATGCGTGTTTAAAAATCCGCCGGATATCTCCGCCGGCGCTTTGATCGAAAGATGTGGCCTTAAAGGCCTTAGGATCGGCGGCGCTATGGTATCGATGGTACACGCAAATTTTATAATCAACATCGGAACAGCCACCGCCTCCGATATAATTGAGCTTATCCATAGGGTGAAAGATGAGGTCAGGGAGAAATCGGGGGTTGAACTCCAGCTCGAAGTTGAATATGTCGAATAGCCTTAAAAGTGGAAAGAGGCGAAGGGTAAGAATAGGAAGGTGTGTATTGCTTATGATTATCCTATCGGTACTCCTCTATGGAGGAGTGAGGGCATATAAGAGCGGATCAGGCGATGTGCTTCTAGTCGATAGGATATCCGTCATAGGCGCCCGAGTTATCCCTGAATCGAAGATAGTAGCTCTTTCGGGAATTCGGGTGGGAACGGATATGAGGCGTGTATCTCCGGATTTAATCTCGGCAAAGCTGCTTTCTCATTCCAAATATCTCAGAAAGGTTAGAGTGAACAAGGGCCTATCGGGGCAGGTCATAATAAGGGTTTGGGAGAGACGGCCTGAGGCCGTCCTGCGATCCAGGGGTAGGTATTATCTGGTGGACGATGAGGGTTTCGTATTGGAGGAGGATGTATCCCCCGATAAATACAGGGGGTTTAAAGTGATAGAAGGTGATGTAAAGATCGCCCTGGCTACTATGAGATATATCGAGATGTTGTATCCGGTGCTGTTTGAGAAGGTTAAGCTTATCTCTGCCGAAAAGCCGTCCAGGATCGTGGTGCGTCTCAAGGATGGGACGCGTATGCTTTTAAGATCGGGTAACATCGAGGAGGGGCTTGAAAACGCATATCTCATCGATTCGATGAGAAGATGTCAGGGCGAAAGCGGGGGATACATCGATGCAAGGTATGATAAGTTAGTTTACTGCGGAGGGACGTGAGATATGGCAAGGGAAAACGTCATCGCCGGGTTGGATATCGGCACGAGCAAGATAGCGGCGGTGATCGCCGATGTCGGATCGGGCGATGAGAGTGAAATCGAGGTTATAGGCGTTGGGACCGCGCCCTCGGAGGGGCTGCGTAAGGGCGTGGTAATCGATATAGAAAAGACAGCAGCCTCCATAAGACAGGCGGTCGAGGATGCCGAGCTGATGTCGGGAGTCGAAATCGGTTCAGCATACGTTGGGATAGCCGGAGGCCATATAATGGGCACCAACGTCAGCGGCGTGGTAGCTGTTTCGGGTGAAAATCACGAGATAACGCAGTCAGATGTGGACAGGGCGATAAACGCCGCTCAGGCCCTCGCCATACCGGTCGAACGGGAGGTGATTCACGTCATCCCACAGGAGTTCGTCGTCGATGGACAAGATGGGATCAAGGACCCCGTGGGTCTAAATGGGGTAAGGCTTGAAGCGCGCGTTCATATCGTGACAGGCGCCGTCACCTCCGCTCAGAACCTCGTCAAAAGCGTCCACATGGCGGGGATATCGGTCGAGGATATCGTCCTGGAGCCTCTGGCCTCGAGTAAAGCTGTGATGACCCCCTCTGAGAGGGAATCAGGGGCAGCGCTCGTCGATATGGGAGCCGGAACGACAGACATAGTGGTCTTCAGAAACGGCGCTATCGTTCATACCAAGGTGCTCTCCCTCGGGGGTTGGCATGTCACCAATGATATAGCGATGGGATTGAGGATACCAGTACCTGAGGCTGAGAAAGTGAAGATACAAAGCGGCTGTGCCCTTGTAGGATTGGTGGACGATACGGAGACCGTTTCCGTTAACGTCTCCGGCGGAAGAAGACCGAGGCTGATAATGAGAAAGGTGCTGGCCGAGATAATACAGCCGAGGATGATGGAGATCCTCGACCTTGTCGCCCGCGAGGTCGAAAAGAGCAGGGTGATCATCACCGAAGGGGTTATCCTAACCGGCGGGTGTGCCCTGATGGAGGGGCTGCCGGAGTTGGCCGAGCAGATGTTCGATCTTCCCGTCAGGATAGGTTATCCGGGACCGCTGAGAGGGCTTGTCGATAAGGTCAATAGCCCGATCTACGCCACGGGAGTGGGGCTGGTCCTCTTCGGAGCGGAGGATCGAAAGAAGGGAAAAGGCCAAAAAGGTAGATTTAAAAGCTCTCGGCAATTCGAGGAGATATGGAAACGCATGAAGGAGTGGTTCGCCGATTACTTCTGAAGGTGAAGGATGAAAAAGGGCTTTAATTTCAGATTTAATTATGGTTAAATATAAAAAGCTTCTCTGGAGGGATATAGATGATCGAATTTGAAAAGGAGGAGGCGAGGAACATCGCCGTAATAAAGGTCATAGGGGTCGGTGGCGGAGGGGGGAACGCCGTTAGAAGAATGATCGAGGCGAACCTCCGCGGAGTGGAGTTCTATGCCGTTAACACCGATGCACAGGCCCTCCAAAGCTGCCATGACGCCATAAAAGTCCAGATAGGCGAGGCCATCACCCATGGGCTTGGCGCCGGATCTAACCCGGAGATAGGCGAAAAGGCCGCTTTGGAGGACAAGGATAAACTCAATCAGATCGTCGAAGGCGCCGATATGGTGTTCATCACAGCCGGAATGGGTGGAGGAACGGGTACCGGCGCCGCACCGGTGATCGCTGAGCTGGCGAAGGCAACAGGAGCACTTACGGTCGCAGTCGTGACGAGGCCCTTTGATTTCGAGGGTAAAAAGCGCAAGATCCAGGCCGAAGAGGGAATCGTTAAGCTCAAAGGGGTGGCCGATACCGCCATAGTCATCCCGAACCAGAGGCTGCTCGAGGTCGTGGACAGAAATACCTCCATATCCGAGGCCTTCCGCGTGGCCGATGACGTGCTCAGGCAGGGAGTGCAGAGCATCTCAGATATAATAACCATACCGGGTGAGATAAACGTGGATTTCGCTGATGTCAAAACCATAATGTCCGAAACCGGCGGGGCGCTGATGGGTATCGGCGTAGCGTCCGGGGAAAATCGAGCTCAATTGGCGGCGGAAAAGGCTATATCCTGCCCTCTTCTGGAGGAGACCTCCATACAAGGTGCCACGGGATTGCTGGTCAACGTCACAGCGGCGCCGGATATGCGGCTGCACGAACTGGACGAAGCGCTTGAAGTCATCTACGAGGCAGCCGATGAGGACGCACATATCATCTTCGGATTGGTCTACGACGAATCGATGGGCGAAAACATGAAGGTTACCGTCATCGCCACGGGATTCGATCAGAGAAGACGACGTAAGATCAGAGCAGCTCGTGGAGCAGAGGGACTGGACATAGACGACCTGCTAACCAGAAGCTTCAGAAGGGATTTCAGAAGAAGACGACCGGAATATGAAAGCACGATCCAGCCTTCTGTGCCCTATCAGAGAGAACCGCAGGAACAAGCCACCTCACCATTCCAGCCGGAAGGCGTCCAGGATGAAACCAATAACCCCGTGTACGATATCCCTGCCTATATGAGGATAAACAGGGATAGGGGAAGGAGGAGATAGGTTCGAGAAAAGAAAGAGGTCGTAAGCCCAAACTGAAAGGCAAGCTGAGAGTCGCCCTTATATTTCCGAATACCTACTTCGTCGGGATGTCAAACCTCGGCTTCCAGATCGTATATAGGGAGCTCAACCGACATCCCGATGTAAGATGTGAAAGGTTCTTTCTTGAAGGGGATGTGCCCGGACGTTCGATAGAAAGCAATTCGGCGCTTTCCGAATTTGACGTCTGGGCTTTTTCCATTCCCTTTGAGATCGATTATCTGAACCTACCGATATTTCTCTCCTATTTCAATATCCCATTTCTCTCAAGCGAAAGAGGACCGAGGGATCCGATCATCATGGCGGGCGGAATCGCCCCGTCCATTAACCCCGAACCTATAGCGGAGTTGATGGATCTGGTTTTCATCGGTGAGGCGGAGGGGAACCTTAGCCTGCTCCTCGATCGACTTATCTCATGGAAGGAAAACCGGATCTCGCGCGATGAGCTTATGGAGGAGCTCTCCGAGCTTGAAGGGGTATACGTCCCTTCGATTGGTATCGGACGGAGAAAAATCAAATGGCTCCGGGCAGGGGAAATGGATTCGATCGAGCCATGTTCCGAATTGGTGACGAATGAGACCGAGTTTTCGAACATGTGGCTCTTGGAGCTGATAAGAGGCTGCGGCAGAGGTTGTAGGTTCTGTGTTGCCGATTTCACCCATCGTCCGCCTAGATTCCTCTCCGTGAAAGCTGCTCTGAAGCTGGCGAAAAGAGGAATGAGATATACCGACAGAATCGGGCTATTAGGCGCTGCCGTCTCCGATCATCCTCACATAGAGGAGATCGCCCATCGCCTTGTCAAGATGGGAGCCAGCATATCGATCTCCTCCCTGCGCGCCGATTCGACGAGTGATGAGCTGTTAAAGGCCCTGGCTCAGGGCGGAGTTAAAACCCTTACCCTCGCCCCTGAGGTGATACTGCCCGATTTGAAATCGGCGATCAACAAAGACATACCGAACGAGACGATCATCTCGGCCCTGGAGAGGGCGATATCGTTCGGAATACCAAACCTTAAGCTTTACTTCATCACCGGCCTGCCGGATGAAGGAGAGGCTGAGATCGAAGCGATAATCGGCTTTCTGATTATGGTCAGGGAGATTGCCCTCTCATATCCGAGGAGAAATCCCGTCCGGATCAGGGTAACGGTCTCCCCCCTTATTCCTAAACCGCACACCCCTCTGCAATGGATGAGGATGGAGGATGAGAGGGTGCTTTCACGCAGGCTTCATATGATTCGAAAGGAGATCGGCAGGATGGGAGGAGTGGAATTTTCATCCTCAAGCGCCCGGATGGCCGTGATCCAGGCTATCCTCTCGCGCGGCGACCGACGAATTACCCCTGTGATCATCGACACGGCAAACGGTCTCCCTTGGAAACAGGCCTTGAGAAGACACGACGTTCATCCCGAGATTTATCTGGGCGAGATCCCCATACAAGGCGATCTGCCCTGGGATTTTATAGATACGGGCGTGAGGAAGGAATATCTCATAAGAGAGTTTGAGAGATTCAAGAGAGGGCAACCATCATCGGGATGTGATCAGCAGGGTAGGTGCAAGGCATGTGGTGCTTGTTAGGACTGAGAGAGGCTTATCCTATGGGAGGCATATCCTGAGACGGCTCGTGCGAATTCGATCGCTTCCGTTGCTTCATCCTTTCCCGGTATCCCCTCCGGCAAAATGCCTAGCACCGCATCCGGATACCGAGTCGGAATGTAATACTGATCTACGATCTCTATCCCTTTAAACCTCTCGAAGAGATCTTCACCGGTCACCCGATTAACCTCGGCGATTAGATCCACTACCTTGTGGGTACGGGGGACATCTATCCCTTCAGCGACCAATATGGCTTTGAGGGATTTCTCAATGCACTGTTGTGAGTGAAAACAAACCTGATTGTAGATTCCTTCCCTCATTGCCAGCTCGGCCATTCTTATATCCTCCTCACAGAACTGCAACCATTTAAGAGCTTCATCTTTAAAGCTCCCCATTATCACTCTCCCTTTTTTGAAAATCTCCTCTCTCAGAAAGTAGTTGGTCTGTATTGCCCTTTCAACCTCCTGAGGAGTATAAACCAGAAGATCAACTCCTACTCTCGGCTTCAGTACCTCTATCACCTCTTTAACCCTCTCGAAGAAGGGTTTACGACTCTCTTTGATTATGACCAGATCTATGTCGCTCCACCGGGAGATCGCACCTCTGGCGAATGAACCGAACAGGATCACCCTCTGAGGCAGGATATGCCTTTGGATCTTCCTTTTCATCCTAAGCCATTCACTGATAAGATTTCTTTTCCTCTCTTCGCTCACTACCTACCCGCGCCTCCGCTTAAAGATAATGAGGGTGAAAGGGAGGGAAATTAGGCGTTTATCCCCAGTTCCTTGATGAGCCTGGAGAGGTAGGTTCTCTGTATGTTCAATATCTGGGCGGCTTTCGTCCTGTTTCCCCCCGTCTGCTGTAGAACCCTCATGATAAGCCGTCTTTTGAACTCCCTCTGTGCTTCCTCCAGGGTGGTTATTTGAGCTGGCACCTCTGGTTCATGTGACCTGAGGTTAAAGGGGAGATCATCGGGCTGTATGATCTGCGACTTGGTGAGCACCACGGCGTGTTCCACGGCGTTTTCAAGCTCCCGAACGTTTCCCGGCCAATGGTAGCTCATAAGCATGTTCATCGTCTCCTCCGAGAACCCAACCACCTTCTTGTTGGTCTCCGTCCGGTATTTGCGTAGGAAATGCTCCGCCAGGAGAGGTATATCCTCGGGCCGTTCCCGAAGCGGCGGGACAAAGATAGTTATGACGTTGAGTCGGTAATAGAGATCTTCTCGGAACTTGTTTTCCGCCATCAGTTGTTCGAGGTTCTGATTCGTCGCCGCTATTATCCTGACGTCCACCTCGATCGTTTTAGTCCCACCAACTCTTTCAAACCTCCTATCCTGTAGGACCCTCAGCAGCTTGACCTGGAGCGCCGGAGGCATATCACCTATCTCGTCCAGGAATATGGTGCCCTTATCAGCCAGTTCAAATCTACCCAATTTTCGGGCGATAGCTCCCGTAAAGGCCCCTTTTTCATGTCCAAAGAGCTCGCTTTCCAGGAGGGTATCGGGCATTGCCCCGCAGTTTACGGGGATGAAAGGCCCATCACATCTGGGGCTTGCCCGATGAATGGCTCTGGCGATCAGCTCCTTTCCGGTCCCACTTTCGCCCCGTATGAGGACGGTGGAATTGACCTGTGCCACACGCTTGGCCATATCTATGACATCAAGCATCTTCTGGCTTTTGGCGACGATATCCTCAAACTCTATCTCGCCGAGCTTTCTCCGAAGCGAGCTGTTCTCCTCCTGAAGCATCCCGTAGAGTTTTGCGTTTTCGATGGCTATCCCGGCGAGGTTTGCGAATATCGAGAGGTGATACAGGTCCTTTTGTGTGAAGGCAGATCCATCCGATTTGTTTATCACCTCTATGGCTCCTATCACCTTCCCTTTAGACCGCATCGGCACACATAATATCTCCTTGCCCTCATACTCCAGCATCTCCGCTATATCGCGGGCATGTTTCGGCTCCAGACGAGCATCCTGCGTCATGAAGGGTTCACCTGTTTTGACGACCCAACCTACGATCCCCTTGCCGGGCTCCAACCTGACCTTTTTTACCTCTTTTTCCCTTATTCCCGTGGCGCTGGCCACATACAGATCCCTCTCCTTCTCATCGAAGAGCCATATTGAACTCGCCTCCGCATGTAGGATCTCCACAACCTCATGTAGCGCCCGATCCAATACCTCCTCCAGATCAAGGGAGGAATTCATCGTTCGGCTTATCTCCAGAAGCCCAACCAACTCATCTCTGGTCAGGCTGTCGCCGGGTATTTTCAGGACATCGTCCAAACTATCACCCTGTCGCTGGGGGAATCTCCTAGGGATTACGTTTTCAATTATACTACTATGGACGGTCGGACGTCAACTGCACTAGAAAGCCGCCTGATAAATCCTGATCATATCCTCGAAGGTGACCTTGCGTGGGTTGACCGCTAAATGGCCGCTTTTCATAGCGTCCTCAGCCATTTTGGGGATCGAATCGCTCTCGACACCGACGCTGGAGAGGGAAAGCGGTGCCCCTATATCCATCGCCAGCTTTCGGACCGCCTCCGCCGCTAGTAAAGATGCCTCCCTCACCGTCTGAGCCGATTCACCCATCGCATAGGCTATATGCGCATACTTGGTCGGATTGCCGATCCGATTGAACTCTATCCCGTGAGGCAGAAGTATCGTATTGGCTATCCCATGGGGTACATCATAAAGGGCGCTCGGCGGAAGGGCCATCGCATGCACGATCCCTAACCTGGTGTTCGTGAACGCTATACCGGCCATATTACTCGCCGTAAGCATGTTCTCAGCGGCAACCGGATTGGCCGGATCGGCAACGGCGGGCGGCAGGTTCTTGGAGATGATCTCTATGGCGGTGAGGGCGAAATTCTCGGTATAGGGATTAGCGAGCTTGGAGACATAGGATTCTATAGCGTGCGTCAGGGCGTCCATCCCAGCGGCGATCACAACCGAGCGGGGAGCGGTGGACAGGGTCAGTGGATCGAGTATCGCCACCTTAGGAGCTAACAGACGACTCCAGACGACGAACTTATAGTTTCTCTCCGTATCGGTCACCACCGATGCGAACGTGACCTCGCTGCCCGTTCCAGCGGTCGTCGGAACGGCTATTATAGGCAGAGGTGGATTTTGAAACTTATCGGCACCTTCATAATCGCAGATCGAACCGGGATTAACGGCCATCACAGCCATCGCTTTGGCAGCATCTATGTTGCTCCCTCCTCCCACGGCGATTATCAGGTCAAATCCGTCGGAGAGGAGAATCTCTTTGCCCTTTTCAACCGTCCTAACGGAGGGATTGGGCTCGACCTCCGAGAAGATCTCGTAACTTATACCCGCATCGCTCAGGGAGTTCCTCACCTCATCGATTAACCCCGTCTTCAATATTTTCGGCCCCGTAACTATAAGGGCTCTCTCCCCTTTAAGCCCTTTCGCCTCCTCGCCGACGCTTTTTATGGCCCCGACGCCCTTAATTACCTTCGTGTAAAGCTGGAAGGTCATCTCGACCGCCATTGCTGTACCTCCTATTGGAGTATTTGATGACATTCGTCAGGTGACACCAGCTTACCGTAGGAGAAGACCAGATATATCCCCTCAGATCGGATTCTATCCTGAACTTCCGGTCGAGCTCGGTAGCAAAAACACACGGGAAAAACCTCTCCTTCCAAATTTCGACGGGCCCGCGCAATCTGTCTGACGAATTTTCTGACCTCTTTGAGAGTCAGATTATGTTTGGCTTCCCCGACGATCCATATCCTTCTATCAGGATGGGCAGGATCGGTGGCTTGGCCGAAGAGATTGACCTCCACCTCCTTACCATCCCATCTCTGCCATGATCTCTCGAGCGGACCAACCTTCCACCCGTATTCCCTCCTTAACACATCATGCACCACGATGTATGCGATATCCTCTATATCTCCTCCTACGGTATCGCTCAGACCTCCCAACTGTTTGGCCAGATTCTGGAGAGCTTTCTCCGTCCGTGCCTGAGCCTGAGCAAGCTTCTCCACAGCTGCCTCAAGTCCTGTAACCCTCTCTTCTGTCCGCGCCTGAGCTTGGGCAAGCTTCTCCACAGCTGCCTCAAGCCCTGTGACCCTCTCTTCTGTCCGTGCCTGAGCCTGAGCTAATTTCTCTATAGCCGCTTCAAGCCTTGTGATCCGTTCCTCTGCCTGTGCCTGAGCCTGGGCAAGCTTCTCCATAGCTTCCTCAAGTCCTGTAACCCTCTCTTCCGTCCGCGCCTGAGCCTGAGCCAACTTCTCCACGGCTATCTCAAGCCTTGTGACCCTCTCTTCTGTCTTGGCTTGAGCTTGAGCAAGCTGCTCCAAACGTCTCTCGGTACGTTCTTGGGCCTGGATGAGCAAGGTTACCGTTTCTTTCAGTTCGCGGATATCCTCCCGCAGAATGCTAAAAGGCTTCAACTGGGATATCACTCGTCCCATAACATCCGCCAGCACTTCAGCGCTATGAGGATCGAACGCTTCGCTCAGGTCTTCAATCAAAGCACGTCGATCTATTATCTCCCATTTTTCCATCGTTCTGCTCCCTTTTTATCAGGCGACGTTAGACACGAAGGTTTTGGTGAGTTTAAACAACCTATCCAATCTGTAAAGTCTATCCATCAGTATCGAACAGAGAGTGGAGATCAACCTATAGGAGAGGCCTGGATCGCTTGAGAGGATCTCATTAAACCTCCGCCTCGGCAGGAACCTTATGAAAGCCCCCTCTGATATAACGGTGGCTGAGGTTTTAGATCGATCGATCACCGACATCTCGCCGAATATCTCCCCCTCGTTGAGCAATGCCAGCAACACCGGTTTATCCTCCTGGAAATCCACGACTCGTACTGAACCTCTATCTATGAAGTATATACCCGATCCATCGGAACCCTTCTTGATTATGACCACACCTTCAGGGTAAAACCTACCGTCCTCGAAGAGATCCTTGAGCTCTTCAGAGTTCATCCGATCAAGCCTCACCATCAGGGGAAATCCCTCAAGCGCTATCATCTGATCGATCAATCTCTGACCGATTTCAAGTCCGACATATCCGAACCGCTCGGTATAGAGCAAGTTCATCTCCCTGACCCTCCTGGGCAAGGTCATGTATAGTCTGTAGAGGAGAGCCTTGGCCTGATCGCCCTTTTCACGAAGGATGGAAAGAACCTTCTCCCGATTTATAACGCCGAGTTCGAGATCGCTTTGAGCTTTAATCGTAGCGGTTCGGGGTAAATTGTAGAAGATCGACATCTCGCCGAGCACCTCGCCGGGACCTAAGCGTGCCACCGATATCTCATCCAGATAGATGCTGACGAAGCCATCTTTGATATAGAACATCTCATCCCCCACATCTCCTTCGTGACAGATTACATCGCCGGCTTTAAGGGTCCGAACCTCCGAGAAAAGCTCCGCCAGCATCTGTCTGTTAAGCGCTTCAAGGATCGCCCCGCTGAGTCGTTCACATATTTCCTCCACATCCTCGGGGCCTATTTCACCATAAGCAGGACCTATAGATGAAAGGAGAAGGTTATCCAGGGAGTTAAGCAACAGCTTCTGTTCCCTTTCGCTCAGGTTCATGAAAAGCGTGGTAGCGGTTTTGGCCGTCTCAGAGGTCATATTGGCAACCTGTTGAACCTGTCTGTAAATCATGTACTCCCTTAATCCCTCGATCCCCTCAAGTCCGGCTATAAATTGATAGGCCTCCTCACGGGCGAATTCGGTTGTGATCAGCCTATCAGGTGGGATAGCAGTGAGAACTTCCTTCCCCTTCCTCACGATAGCTTCATACGAGAGATCGATCTTCGCCCTCTGTGCCTCATCTATGACGCTCGTATCCTCCTCGTCAAGAGGGGCAATTTGCTCCGCTGTCACGGAGAAGATATGACCCATTGACCTCAGCAGCTTAATTATCAGCGGATTATTTATCCCCTTGCTCGAGACTCTGTCATGGACGTCTGAGCTGTAATTGGGTGGGAAACAGTGTAAAGGTCCATAATTGACAGTCGCGTGGAACTTGACGATCCTAATACCGTTATCCCGGCACCATCTACCCACCCTGGAGGCCGAAATTATGGGATCTTCGCCCTCGACGTTGTAATGGCCCGGGTCAAAGGTGACCCCGAAATTGCGATTCAACACCTCAGGATCAAGCATGCCTTTCAGCTTTTCCAGCACCGATATAAACGCCTCTGAATCCTGTCTGAAGCCGGTTTGATAGTAATTCTCCAGGGCAACGACGACATCACTTCCAGAGGCGCTGTTTATTATCTCGATTATCCTTTCCAGCGATTCGGGATCGACGAGGTGAATCACAACTGCCTCCGCCCCTGTCTCCCTGGCCAATTCGATCACTTCCTTCATCAGCTCAACGTTTTCGGCAGGATCGTAAAAGAGCTGTCTTCCTGACGGATCAGGTGAAGAGTAAGGCCCGACAATCGGGGAATGATATGATAACCTCACGTTTAGCTCCTTTGAGATATAACGTAGCTGATGACGTTTGTTCGGTGGGATCTCACAGGGTAGCAACTTGGTTGGATTAAACGGGTGAAAGTCCAGCGCTATCTCCACCCCTTCAATCCCTTCTTTTGCCGCCTGTATCAGATGTTCGACAGGGTCCCATACATCCCTATGCCAAAAGGTAGACATGACGACTCTTCTGGGGTCGGGATTTGGCTGGAGATTTACGTCCGGCACGTTCCTCAAAAACCGATCCAGATATGAAAGCGCCAGCACCAACACAAGTTCCCTAAGTCTTTCCGACTCCACCTCGCCTCCCAGTAGAAAGCTCGGTGCGTGCTCATAGAGGATGGCCAGTCTGGTCAGAAAACATTCTCCCACGTGTGGATATGAGATCAGATCATGAAGATCGGGGAATTCCTCTGCCAGATTTAATATCAGATCGAGCGTTTCCCGGTTGGGTTTATATCTGTATACGTTCATAGCGTCATATTCCCAATCAACAATCTATCGAGGATTCTCCGCTGAACGCCCTTTCAAGCCTGCCGTCAGGGAGTCTAACAAGTAATTCTCCCTGCTCGCCGATATCCAAGGCTAACCCTCCAATCCGACATCCATCTGTGATTAATCTCACCTGCTTGCCTAACGTCCAGGATAGTTGTCTGTACTCCGAAAGGAGGGTTAACCATTCGCCGGAATTTATCTCCTTATATCTCGGTTCGAACTCCGACAGGAACAGATCTATTAATTCGAGCCTATCCAGATATCTACCGGCCAATTCGCTTAAAGAGGTGGCCTTCGGTCTGATATCAATTGGAAAATCATCTTCCGACATGTTGACGTTGATCCCTATCCCCAAGGCCGAAAACGGTCTTCCGCTCAGGTCTAGCCCTGTTTCAATGAGGATTCCCGCCACCTTTCTTCCTTTAACGAGGATATCGTTCGGCCATTTGATCATCGCCTTCATTCCGATCATCTTTGAAACCGTCATCGCTACCGCCACGGAAGCAGCGAGGTTCAAAGCTCCTATCTTTTCCAGGGGGAGGATCGGTCTGAGAATCAGGGACATCAATACCGAAGTCCCAGGTGGAGCCACCCATCTTCTGCCGAGCCTTCCTCTCCCGTTGGTCTGATAATCGGCCAGGATCAGGGTGCCTTCGGGCATGCCCGACCGGGCAAGTCGAATCGCATCATCGTTAGTTGATCCAGTTACGTATTTGAACAGTATCTCGGAGACAAAACGGCTATCCATCATCCGGATACCAGCTTCATACTCATATCGACGGGCGTAGCTGAGTGGGTCAGGGCACCGATCGATATGATATCTACCCCTATTTCGGCTATTTGCCGAACGTCCTTTAGGGAGATTCCGCCTGAGACCTCCACAAGTGCCCTGCCATCTATCATGTTCACCGCCTGACGGATCATTTCGATAGGCATATTGTCCAGCATTATGATGTCCACATGAGCTCTAAGCGCCTCTTCGACCCCCTCTAGAGTTTCAACCTCGACTTCTATCTTCATCGTGTGGGGGGCTTTTTCCCTAGCGGCTTTGACGGCCGCCGTTATGGAGCCCGCGGCAGCTATGTGATTATCCTTTATAAGCACTGAATCATATAGCCCAAGTCTATGGTTATATCCCCCTCCGACCCTAACGGCGTATTTCTCCATCTCCCGCCAGCCGGGGGTGGTTTTTCTCGTATCGGTGATCTTAACCGGAAATCCTTTAACCTCCCTGACGAACTTCGCCGTCAAGGTCGCTATACCGGAAAGCCTCTGCAGAAAGTTAAGACCCGTCCTTTCTCCGGTCAGGATGGACTCAACCGAACCCTTCAGTGAGCAAACTACCTCACCATATCTTATCTCCTCGCCGTCCTCCTTCTCAAAGGAGATCTCAAGGTGGGGATCGATCTCAGCATACACCGCCTTGAAGAACTCCATGCCGGCCAGAATGCCGTTGTCTTTAGCGATGATGATAGCTTCCCCGCGGAGCCCTATGGGCAGCACGAGTCTGGAGGTAATATCACCTAACCCTATATCCTCCTCAATGGCAAGCCGAATTAACCTCATGGTTAAAGGAGATATCATCTTCGACCGTGCCCTCCTGAGAGGAGATTTATGAATGCCACGAAGATAGCCGACCCTATTATGGACCATATCACGGGGAATCTCTCATTCCCCACCCTAACGGAAAATATAACGGGTAGCCCCAGCTTAATTGCTATCCAGCTCCCTATAACGGCGCCGATAAACCCGAGGGCGATCGAGACCAGACATCCCCCGCGCGAATAACCGACGATCGCCTTGCCAATAGAGCCGCATACAGCAGCTATGAGCAGAAGGATCAGAATCTGGACTACAGACATATGTTCCCCGATCAGGAAACCTTGATGAAGGTAATTTTAACACATTAGATGCTTTTTTGCAATTATCCCAACTCATCGACAGCGGAGAACACCCGAGTAACGGGCAATTTCCGCTCTAACAGCGAACTAGGGCTTTTCAATGATTTCCGCTGGGGTAAGGTATGATCTGTAATCGCCTTCCTCAGGGCACGTTATAAGCGCAAGCTAGAGCATTAAATCCAAAACCGTCGGGTAGCCAGAGGAATTAATGATATACCGACGCCGAGGAAGGAGAGAAAAGCGCCTATCAGGAAGGAAGTTGGCAGATAGTAGAAAACGATCTGCCTCCTACCCCGATCCACCTTCGTCGCTATTATCCCTCCCAGCGGGATCACCTCCCCTCCACCCTTCACCCTCCAGCCCGGATCGAAATTTTGATTCACGCACAGATACCCTTTATGGGTTATATCGGCGATGATTTCGATCCGATTGGGCGACCAGAAGGCTATTTCGACCTTCCCCTCGCCATCCTTCAGGAAAACCTCACCCCTATACCTGGGATCATCGGATGGGATAGCTTTGATCGGCAGGTGAACCGGTTCATATCCGTCAATCGTTCCCTCGTTCCTCAGGAAAGCCTCAAGCATGGCGTGGTTTGAACCTTTGATCTGCCGAAACTCCTCTCTTCTGACGGGGTGTTTTGGAGGATATGGGAAAGCTTCGAAGAACGCTTTCGAGCTGACGAGGATCAGGTCGGAACCGATGAGAAACAGGAGCCCCAAACATATGAGGCTCCCGACCTTCCAACCCAATTTGCCTGATAGCAGATACCTCTCCACCCAGGAGAACCCTTTCCCCGCTATGAGCGCCGATCCGAACAGGAAGACCACCAGGAACCTGGACGGAACCCTCATCGAGCTGAAGAAAGGGAGCCGATGAAGCAGGCTCCAAGGCGCTAACGGGTGAAATTCGCCGAAAGCTAAAAGGAGGAAAAGAAGAGTCGTGATGAGGAGCGGAAACCCCCTCCTTCTTCTGATGGAGGATATGACGCCCAAGGTGAGCAGCATCAGGGGCACGACACCCATGTAAGTGCTGTACTCGTGCCACTCCCACCGTGTATCGCCATAGCGGGGCGTACCCGATCTCATCCTGTTCAGAAAGATCCTCGGTAGCAGGGAGAAGCTTAGGTGATCGTTCATCCCCGTAGGTCTGGGATGATGGTGTAGGAACGAGAGGGTGGGCAGGAGCTTGACGGCGCTCAGCAGAAATCCCATCCCGACCATCACGCCCAAACTGATCAGGGGTGAGAGGGTTCTCCTCCGCAGGGCGAGGCAGACGGAATAAAACCCCAAAAGCAACAACGTATACGGGGTGGGATACGTCCCGCCCTCAAGTATCATCAACGCTATGAACGCCGATCCGGCTAAAGCGTATAAGAACCGTTCCCGAGATTTCAGGTAGAAGAACACCACATATGGCATATAAGCGAACGCCATGAACCAGGTGTGTCCCTCCGTCAGATGCATCGCATACGGTGTGCTGAGGGCGAAGAGGAGAGGGGGGAGATAAGCGGAGAAACGGGTTAACCCCATCTGTTTTGAGAGTAAAAACATGCCGAACATGGCGATCACCACATGTAGCCATATCTCCAGCTTTATCCCGATGACGGTTCCGAAGGGGAGGTGTAGGAGGAAGAAGGGGGATAGAAACCTCGCCTGGGGGTTAGCCAGCATGACGTTGCCGCCGCAGTAATACGGGTTCCAAAGTGGAAACTGATGGTATCTCAGGATGGTATCTCGAGGGACGGCGTGGTAGAAGAGATGTTGATCCCAATCATCGATTCCCCAATTCCCGATCTTATAAAAAACCGCCCTACACAGGATCGAGGCGGCACAGACAAAGATCACTAAGGGGATCAGAGCGGATCTGCTCATAACTTAAATCTCACTAAGGCGGATTATCCTCCCCTCCTCCAGCGATTTATAAGCGGCTATCACCACTTCCAACGATTCATAAGCATCTCTTCCCGATGTCAACGGTTCCCTCGATTCCTCCATGCAATCCACGAAATGGGATATCTCCCTCCTGAAGCTGGACTCAGGGGTTACCTCAACTTTAAGCCCTTTAGGATATTCCTCGGAGTAAAGCCACAGCCCTCCTTCCCTTGCGAGCGTTCCTTCGCTGCCGTGAATTCTGAAGAGTGAGCCGCCGAATTTCGTAGCCCAGCTGAACGAGAGAACTCCTACGGCGCCGTTTTGAAACTCCAAAGACAACGCCGCCGTGTCCTCCCCCTCCAACCCTCTTACGAAACTGTTTGAGAAGAGTGAAACCCTCTCCACATCCCCTACGAGCCATCTCATCAGATCGACGTAATGGATCCCCGCCGAGATAACCCCTCCACCACCTATCTTCTCCCTCTTATAGTGGAAATCCTTCAACCCCGGATATACCTCATATTGGAATCTAGCCAGCGTTATCCTCCCCAGTTTACCGCTATCTATTATCTCCTTCGCCTTCTCGTTTTCAGGCTCAAACCTCATGCAATGCCCGACCATCAGTATGACTTTGTTCTTCTCGCACGCTTGAACCATCTCTTTAGCTTCCTTGAGATTTCTAGCCATCGGCTTTTCGATCAGGACATGTTTTCCTCTTTCAGCAGCCTTGATCGTCGCCTCGGCGTGCAGATAATGCGGCAGGCAGATATCCACGGCGTCTATATCCTCCCTTTCAAGCAGGGGTTCATAATCGGTGTAGAACTCCTCCGCCCCGAGTTGGTTTGCTCTCTCTTTCGCCCTTTCGGGGATTAAATCGGCAGTTGCGACCACCTTAGCTTTCTCCTTGACGGAGTTCCAACCGTCCGCATGGGCACGGCTGATCCCTCCGCAACCGATAAGCCCCACCCTTATCATCTCATTAACCTCCTCCATATTTAACGTCGCCCCAGGTGATGGTCAGTTTCCCTTTCCGATGGAATAAATGAGCCCTCTCATTCGTATCCCCCCTTTCATCTTATCTTGATAGCTCCCCATTTTGTGGCGAGTTTGTTTGAAGGTAAAACCGCCATTGCCTGCACCATCCCTTTCATGATCTGTTTTATCTCGTCCTGGGACAACGCTCTGTTGAACACCACCACCTCGTCTATGATCCCATCGAAAGCTTCGGGAGGACAAGCTCAATAACATTCAAATTTAAACGCTTATAATATACCACAAATGTTCAAATCCGTCAAGAAACTTCTCCCGGCAACCATCCATTCCATGGATTCCTGCGATTTCGCGCTTGCCTTTGAGCTCAGTTCAATGATATTATTTTTATCACGGAGGTGAAACGCTGTGTTAACGGAGGAGAGACGACTCAAGATATTGGAAATAGTTGAGAGCGAAGGGAAAGCGGAGGTCAAAACCCTAAGCGAGCTTTTAGGTGTAAGCGGTATAACCATAAGACGCGACCTCCAAATTCTCGAAAAGGAAGGTCTACTGAGAAGAACCAGGGGAGGAGCGCTTCCAAGAGGAACAAAACTTGAGCCTCCTTACAGCGTTCAGGAGAAGAGGTTCCTTGAGGATAAAAGGAGGATCGGCGCTGAAGCCGTGAAACTCATAGAGGATGGGGATACCATCATACTTGAGGCGAGCACGACCGTCCTTCAAATCGCTAGGAACCTCAAGAACAAAGGAAATATCACCGTGGTGACGAACTCGATAACCATCGCTCACGAGCTCCTTTTCCGAAGAGGGGTGGAGGTCATCCTCACGGGCGGCGAGCTGAACTTCAACAGCCTCGCGCTCCTGGGCCCACTAGCTGAGAGATGTTTTGGGGAATTGACCGTTGATAAAGCCTTTATCGGGATAAGTGCCATTGATGAGGAGGGCATGAGCACATCAACCTTAACGGAAGCCAGCGTGAAAAAGGCGATAATAGCCTCCGCAAGGGAGGTCATAGGCGTTGCAGATCATAGCAAATTCGGTCGAAGGGCTTTCGCATACGTCGCTCCTATTGAGAGTTTGAGCAAGCTCATCACGGATAAAGAGGTTCCAGGGGGAATCATCGAGAAAATAAAGGGGAAAAGCGTTCAAGTTATATTGTGTTAGCCATCCTCCACAATATCAGCTTGTCCCTTTCATATTGAGCTTCCCAATCCCACGCTTCTCTCCCCGGGACCGCATCAGGATGAGAGGAGTAGAACCTGTATAACTCGGTATAGGTCGTGGCAGGCATATTTCTCCTTTTAACTTCCCTCATGAGAAGTTCCATCGTCCTACAATCCTGGCTTATCCTATATATGCTGTGTGGGTGATATACCAGGGATATGTAATCCAGGCCGAGGGAGATAGCCTTGTCTATCCAGATCTTTTGGACCTCAACTTCCTCCTCAGGGTTCCTTGGCGGGCGGTTCGGGATCCCCCACATGAGCACAGGCGGCCAGGGTAGGCATAGTCTCGGTTCGGAACTTTTGAGCACGTTGTCATGCCATCCATGTCCGGGAAGCTCCAGAAGTTTCGGTATCCCTTCCTCGTCATACCAATACGCCTGCTGAAGGCCGGAGGGAATGGAATCAGCCGGTCCCCTCAGGTCCGTGCTTATATACTTAACCCCGCACTCCCATATCACCTTAAGTCTCTCCCTCTCTCCCTGCAAACCTCTGTAAAACCCGCATCCGCTTCTGACCCCCAAACACTCCCTCCCGAAGGTATCCTCCACGAGCTTCTTGCCCAGTGATATCTCATCCCTCAGCTCCTCCAACCCTATCCCTGAGCCGTGCATGAGGTTATCCTTAAGGAGACGGTGGGAGTATGTGTGGGATTGAAGGTCGAAGAGCGGATCCTCTCCGAAGATCTCCCTGAGGGTATCCCCGTGACTCTCTAAGACCCTCCCCAGGATGAAGAAGGTAGCGGGTATATCATACCTTTTATGTATTTCCACCAGCTTACCTGCGGCCTTCACACAGAGATCGCTCTCAAGGTCATACGCGAAGATGTAACTGGTCATATCCCTCTCCTTTCCGAGGCGCTGAGCCCCTATTGGATTTTCAACCCAGAGGTCCCGTAGCTACCGGTTCCCTCCTGAAGAGGAGGGAGAAAAGGACGGCGAGCGATTTCGGAATCTCACTCCTGATGGCCCCCCTGAGCTCGTCAAAACCCCGGTATCCCAAAGCGAGGAGCAGGAAATCGCGCCGCCCGAGATCGAGAACGCATTTCGGAGCGCTCCCCTCCTCCACCTTAATCCCCTCCTCCGTCACGGCGATCTTCGCGGCCTGATCTTCCACCCGTATCTCAAAGGTCCCCATCCACGGCGGGGATATATCGATCCGGCGCAACCTTCTCGACCACTCCGGGGTTACGGCTCTGAGGAACCGCTTCAAATCGATCAATAAGAGCATGTTCGACGCCGGATATGAGTTGAGCTCACGAAGGACGAAATAAATCCCTCCTTCCACAAGCTTGTTCTCAACGGCGTGGTCAAACGGCAATCTGCCCAGGATGCGTTTCACGCCCCGTCTATACAGCTCAAGCAGGATCTTTCTCACAAGTGAGGGAAGAGCTGAGGGATGGGATAGATCGAAGGCGCCATGGATGTCGGCCTCCTCGCCGTGGACATGGGCGAAGATGTAACCGTGAAGTTTTCCTTCCTCCTCGTAAACCCATCTCAAACCTGATCTATCCGGTCCACCTTCCTCCGGCCTCGGAGGTGTCTCCTCTACGATCGAGCCCGTTCGAGCACGGTTGAAGAGATCATATAGCCTTCTCCGCTCGGGCCAATCCCTTCGAGGTTCATAAGCCCTTATCTCCCCCTTCTCCGGCGTTAGAGCCAGGAACTCCTCCGGCTGTAATGTCATGGCGCCCGCGCGGGCGGGTTCGATCGGGAACTCATAGAACCTCCTTGGGAAGGGGACATAGCCGAAACGGCTGTAGAACCGGATGAGCCCGCCCAGCCGTGAGATGTGAAATCCCTCCTCCCTCATGAACCTAACGACCTCTCTCATAAGCGTTGTTCCCAAACCCTGCCCTTGAAGCTCCCTCCTCACGCTCACATATCCCACGTCGCCCTTAAGGATCGTCGCCTCCCCGTAGCGGAGTTTGTCCCTTCCGATCCTCGTCACGCCCACGATCTCGCCGTCCATCTCCAGCACGAGGAAGTTCCTCCATCCTTCGGCGAGCCTTCTCCAGCTCTCCCATCTCTCCGATCCCCGTTCTATCCCGAATGCCGAGACCATAACGGCGTGGATTACCTCTACATCCCGATCGATCGCTCGCCTCACCCTAATCCTCTCGCCGTCCATATCTTCACCTCATAAGCGAAGGATCATCGGGACTATGATACCACCGGACTGATCTGGTGTCAATCGGGAGGTTTCATGTCCCTGAGTGAACTTTCCACCTCGAACCCAGGTGTTGGTTAAGTCTGACTGAACGCTGGTTTCGAAGGATCAGATATGGCGCATCATGTTGGAGGAGTAGTGGCGCAAATACAGGTAATACACCTCATCTCCAACCACTGCCTTTTCAAACCTGGCTATCTCCTTCAGGGAATATCTCGAAATCATCTCATCGCTCAGCCGGTAGTTGAGGACGAGCAGGCAACCTTTCTTCTCCCTCAAGCTCAGTTTCACAGCCCTTTCAAGTATCTCTTTAACCGTCAAAGGCTCGGTCCTCTTCTTATCCCAAATGACGAAGGAGCCCACCCTATCGCCCCTGGGGTAATAGATTTCCCTTTCCAGATACCCCACCACCGTGCTGGCTGTGAAATCGGTATCTCCTACGATCAACATCCCTTCCATCCCCTCTCTCCTGATGAAATCTGCTGTCGCCTTACCTTGTGAGAAGACATACATATAATCCATGACAGCCCCAGCAATCCCGCCGGCGAGGTGGATGAACAGGATCACGGTCAGCACCTTGTTCAGGCTTCTTTCAATAATGAGGCTGAGCTTTCCGATAGGGTTGAAGATCCTGACATCTCGACAGTAATTTGAGATCCAGATGGAGCTTACGAACGATATGAACAGGAAACCGTGATGCCGCATCGAGCCGAAATATTTCGTGTAGAAGAACGAACAGAGCCCTAAGGTTCCGATCAGATAGATCAAAAGGGCAGCCGGTTTCCTGATGAAGAGCAGTATCCCATAAAGCAGGATCAAACATCCTAAAGATAGCTTTACCACCTCGGAGCCTGGGAGTTGGTCCAAGATGGCGGTGTTCCAGAAATGGAAGGTGAACCTGGGTATCGGTATGAAAGCTCTCGGTATGAGGTTGAAAACCTTTTTGAGGTGGTCAGGATCGAAATCGGTCTTCCACCCGACGGCGAAACCGGAGTCGGGCGGAGGATTCAGTTGAACCACGGAGGTGATGATCCCTGAAACGATGAGAAGGAAACCCAAACACACCGTTATGTTCGGGCGATCCTTCGAGAGAAGGATATCTAAGGACAACCCCAGGCATATGGATATGACCAGGATGAGGGCGTGGACGCTGGTGTGAGCTAGGAAGAAAAGGATGAGACCTAAAAGCGGGAATCTCCCTGAACGTCTGGGAAGAAGGGAACAAAAGAGGAGAAGCAGAAATAAACCGGGGGCGTAATTCCTGCATATCACACAGTATTCGTAAAACGGGAAATAGCCGAAAGTGAAGAGCGCTTTCTGAACCTTAGTGAAAGGCGAAAACCTCAAAAACAGATATACGCTCAAGCAAGCTATTATCAGATGAAACGGTTGCATTGCAATAGGCGAAGGGGTTATGCGTGAGAGAGGGAAAAGGGATAAATGCCACACTCCAGGATGTCCCTCATATTTCAGGTTTTTGAGAAGTTGAACGGGGGAGGAGCTGTCCTTGGCAAGAAGCCAAGCTTGTATTTCATCCCTCCACATTTCATGGCGTGAGGCGTTTAGGGCTCCCAAGATCAGAAAGATGAAGATAAGAGCTCCAGCATATCTGTTGTCATGAGATGACATCCCGCTTATCCTCTCTTTTTTCATCCAAATATAGCATTTCGTCTAACCCTCGTCAAGCGAAGGAAAAAATAGGAAAAGTTGCTTTGGAAGGGGGATTTAGGGGCACGCACAGGGGTGCGCCCCTACCATGCCTGATTATACCAAATCATTGAAAAGCCCTCGGTGATATGCTACACTTTTGAAAAATATGAGCGAAACTTAAAAGGGGTGAGGAGGGATGAAAAGGCTAGGGTTTATCGGATTGGTCGTCGTAGGTCTGGTGTTTTCAAACCTGGGGTATGCCCAGATTGACCTCAAAGAGGCAGCGGTCGGAGTGTGGCTCTTCGACGAAGGTCGAGGAGATAAGGCTAAAGATTCCTCCCCTAACGGCAACGACGGGATACTGAAAGAGGGCCCGGAATGGGTGAAGGGGAAATTCGGATACGCTTTGAGGTTTGACGGGAAGGACGATTACGTTCAGATCCCGCCCTCTTCTCTCTTCAACTCTGAGAAGTTCACGGTGGTCTTCTGGATGTTCCCTGAGACGATAGGAGGCAACAACCCGCCCGGCTCCGGTTCCTCAACCTTGGTGGTCACAAACGGAAACCCCGGCGATGGCGGTGGTGGAAACTGGTGGTTTGAACTCTGGAACAACGGAAACTTCGAGTTCAAAAGCTGTAAACCGGACTGCTCAGCGGCGAAGACGAGCATAAACGTCCCGAACAAATGGTATTTCATAGCAGGGTCGTTTGAAGGCGGCACATACAAGCTATATGTGGATGGGAAATTCGTCTCCTCCGGCCCTAACGACGTGAGACCTGAGGAGAGAGGGCTGCTCATCGGGAGCGGTCTCTGTCCCGTCGGACATGGCTGCGATAAAGGTTACTTCAAAGGGATCATCGACGATGTCGGTATCTTCAACGAGGTTTTAGAGGAGGGTGACCTTAAGAAAATTATGGAAAAAGGGTTGGGGTCGGTGCTGGGCATAGTCGCAGTTGATCCCTCAGGCAACCTTCCGATCATCTGGGGGGATATCAAAACGGCTTCGGTGACTCCCTGAGGGGGAGCGAAGATGACATCCCGTGATCGGTTCCCAAAAACGTTACGTTTCGAGAAACCCGATCTCCCCTTCGTCAAAACGCCCGGCGCGTGGGTGGAGACATACCAACGGTGGCGCCGAGAAGGATGGGACGGACGAGCTCTACATGAGATATTCGGAACCGACCTGATACTCAACATCGGGGTTTACTACGGTCCCGTCCCCCAGTTCCAACGCCAGATCGTGGAGGAGGACGAGAGAACTATCACCTACATAAACCACGAAGGGATACTGATGCGCGAATTCAAACAATACGGCGGCAACTCCAGCATGCCCCAGTTCCTGAGGTTCCCCGTGGAGAACGAGGAGGATTTCGAGAGGTTCAGACGTGAACGGTTGGGGTTGAACTTCCATCTGCGTGCGCCCCAGGATTGGAAGGCGAGGGTGGAAAGGCTTAAAAACCGCACATACCCGCTTATGTGTTTCGCCGACAGATGGGGAGGGTTCTTCGGTCCCCTGCGCAACATGATGGGGCTGGAGAACCTATGCTTGGCTTTCTACGATCAACCCACCTTGATCGAGAGGATGATGGAGGAGAGGGCTGAGTCGATCATAGCCATCACGGAAAAGGTTTTGGAGGATGCGGAGATCGATATGTTCGCTTTCTGGGAGGATATGGCTTGCAAGACCGGTTCTCTGATCAATCCGCAGATGTTCCGAAAGTTCGCCCTTAAATATTACAGGAGGGTGTGTGATTTCCTCCGGAGCAGAGGGGTTGAGTTCATCTTTCTGGATAGCGATGGGGATGTGAGAGGACTGATACCGATCTGGCTCGACGCTGGGATAAACGGGATATGGCCGTGTGAGGTGGCAGCGGGGATGGATGTGGTCGAACTGCGTCGGGAGTACGGTCGGGATCTTCTGCTGATCGGAGGGATCGATAAACGGGCGGTGGCTGTGGGGGGCGAGGCGATGCGGAGGGAGGTCGACAGGGTGATGCCGCTGGTGGAGGAGGGAGGATACATACCGGACTTGGACCACGGCGCCCCGCCGGACATCTCCTGGCCGAACATGTGTGAGTATATGGAGTATCTGTTATACAGAACGGGTAGGGGGTGAAGCTCCCATCGGAGAAACTTAACACGGAAAAGGAGGGATCAAGGTATGAGAACCTCATTGGTAGGTATCGCTTTAGTCTCCTTGATTTTAATCCCAGTTGGAAGCCTATCCGCCGGGTCATTTCTCGATGACGCCGTGGGGATATGGCTGTTTGACGAGATGAGGGGCGATACAGCCCACGATACATTGAAAAGCCCTAATGGTTAAATTCCTGCTTGACGAGGGAGGTGATATGCTACATTTCTAGGGAATATGAGCGACCATATTATACTACGGGGAGGTGTATGTCGTGAGGTTAAAATATGAGCGAACCCAGCCAAGGAGGTTCGCAGGCAGCGTGTAATTCCTAAAGAGAGGAGGAGACGGGCGATGAAAGGTTTAACGATGCTATGCGTTAGTTTAATCGCTATCGGGTTGGCGCTTACAGGTGTAAGTAGCGCCAAGGTGAAGCTCGAAGATGCCATCGCTGTGTGGCTCTTCGACGAAGGTAAAGGGGATATAACAAAGGATGCGTCCGGAAACGGCAACGATGGTAAGTTGAAAGGCGGTGTTAAATGGGTTGATGGCAAATTCGGTAAAGCGCTGGAGTTTAACGGTAAAGACGCCTGCGTTTCAACTGAGAAGAAACTCCTCGATAGCTTGGACGCTCTCACGATAGTGCTCTGGGCTAAACCGGGGGATATAGTTGCAAGTAGAGTGGGATTAATAGGACAAAACGACGCTGTGGAGTTCGGTTTTATCAATCCCAACACGGTCCAATATTGGACTCCCACCACCCACGGGGTAGACGCAACCTATAGGTTTCCCAAGAAGGAGTGGCATCACATAGCTGCGGTTGCAAGCTCGAGCGGCTCAGCGGTTTACCTCGACGGAGAAGAAGCTGCTAAAGGTAGCCCCGGCAAACCCGAAACCTCCAGCTATAACGTTAACATCGGAGGGTGCGGTGTTTTCGATCCAGGCGGCAATTGGTTCATCGGCATCTTGGATGAGGTTGCCATCTTCAAAGTCGCTCTGGAAAAGGACGAGATCAAAGAAATTATGAACAAAGGTCTTGGAGCTGTGCTGGGTATAACCGCTGTCTCTCCCGATACGAAGCTCACCACGACCTGGGGAAGGATAAAGGAACAAAGCAGATAGGGTCTCAGCCGAAGGGAAAACAGGCTTGAACGCCGGTGGGAGTATGATGTCTCCCGCCGGCTTTTTATCAACTATGGAGGAGAAACGATGGTTCAGAGCATAGATCCTATGTTCTTCAGCGTAACCGAACCGGTGATCTCCTTCGATAAATCCTCTCTCATGTGGAGAATAGAGAATGAGAGAATCTGTAGGGTAATTCAATATGACATCCAGAGGAGAGGATTTTACACCGTATCGTTTTTAGATAAACGGATGGGGAGGGAGTTTATAAAATCCCCAAGCCCCGAGGGGTTTTTGAAGCTTCAAACCGGTGAGCTGATCGATCTGGGGGAGGATTTCGAACTAGGGGGATACGCCGAGAAGGAACGAAAGGATATTAAAGGAGGCGGGGTGTACGGGTTGGTCATTCACGCCCTCGGGGTGGGGAAGAACAAGGGTATCCGGATAGAGATCAACTACGATATCTACCCCGGAGATGAACCGTGGATTACAAAATGGTTCTCCGTTCAAACCGAAAGGGAATTGGGCGTCGTGGAGGAGATCTGCCTGGACCGGCTGAGCTTGAAGGAGAGGGATTTCGCTCGATACGCCTTCGAGCCTTACTCAACCTTATCTGTGTTTTACAGCGATGATCTGGAAGGAGGGATTTTCGCCTCAGTGGGAACTTACAACTGGAAGGTCGAGCTCGAAAAAGATAAGGGTATTCTCGAGATCGGTTATCGCCCGAATATCGATCTGGATAAGTATTTAAAGATGGTGGGCGGAGATACGGCTAAGATCTGTGAGGGGGTGTTCGACGGCGACAAAGAGAGAGCGGTATGGATATATGAACTTTTCCTCATCCATCGTTGGTTGAAAGCCAACTGTTTCAGCATAAAACCTATGTATGAGGTTTGGTTCAGAGGTGAGATGCGGGATGGTTACTCGTGGGATGAGAACCTGTTGAAGAAGCTCATTCCGATAGTGAAAGAGTGTGGGTTCAAGATATTCTACCTCATACCTGACCGGTGGGAGTTTCGGGATTTAGAACCTTCCGTTTTCGGCTTGGCTGAGGGGGATAGTAGGGCAGTAGAGGCTTATCCGAACGGGTTTTCCAAAGATAACCCTGAGAGTCTTCCGGGCGCCTGTCGTGAGGCGGGGTTGGAGTTCGGCATCCATGCCTTCGGCTTCAACTATCCTCCTGATGATTTCCCGACCGTAGATAGATATGCCGAGGCGTTGGCGAATTTCGTCAGGGAATCCGGGGCGACCTTCCTCTGGTATGAAGATCGTGCCGGTGCGGAGTGGTGGAGACATGCTTTTAAACGTTTGAGCGAGAAGGTTCGAGAGGCTAATCCTGAGATAGCCATCGCCAGAACGTGGGAGAGACTCGTTGAGTTACACGATATGGCTGAGGGTGCCGCCCCGTGGGATGCTGAGGGACAACCTTACTTGAATTACTACAAGGCTATCTGGCCGGATCAATTTTTCCTAATAGTCAACCAGTGGAGGGAGTTCTGCGTGAAGTGGTGGTTCCGTCCTTCATTTCTGACGTTGACTCAGATGGCGTGTCCCCTTTTCAACGCTTGGCCCCTGCGCAACAGAGGGTTGCAGAAAGTGACCAACACGGCAGGGTTAGAGTTCATGCTGGCTTCGACCGCTTTTACAAGCCCTATGCTCGTTGCAGGAAGGATAGAGGAGACCTCCAAGAAGGAGCGGCGGATGATCAGAAAATGGGTTGAATGGAATTGGGAGAACAGGGGGTGGCTCCAATACAACCAGCCGCTCGAAATCGTTGAAACCAATCTGATGGGAGTGGACGGCATAATGCATCTGAGAAACCTTTATAAAGGCAGATACGGCTATATCGGCGTTTGGAACAAGGACAGATATGCGAAGGCTAAAATCTCCCTCCGTATCGATCCGAGGAAGTATATGATCGATATGGAGATCGAAAGGTTAAAGGTGATAGATTGGAGGAAGGGGAGAACCATTGATAAATGGAGGAAGGAGGGCGAGACGGTCGTTATAGAGGAGCTGGAAATTCCTCCCCGAGATTTCCTCATCTTGGAGTTAAGAAGCAAGTGATACTCTCCACCGCCTGCGGTGGGGAGTATCACTTGTGCATCTGGGACGGATACAATTGCGGGTGGGAAGGGGAGATGGGCCGTGAACGCACACGGTGCTTTGCATGTTGCGATGGTTTTCGTGATCGCCTCGGTCGCATGGGCGCAGGTGGCGTGGGTTCGTGAAGCGGAAAATTTTGACCGATGGGATGAAGACGGCATCTTTGCACCGCACATCGGATACCGAAATGCGGCGTCGGGTGGGAAGTTCGTCGTGGTGCGCAGCCGCGCGACGGGTTACCCAACGTGGGTGGAATACGATGTTGAAGTGAACGGTGGAGTTTACGAACTGTGGTTGCGGTGTGGTGGTAACAATACGCGTCAAGCGGCGAAAGTGAGCATTGACGGCGGCGAGCCAATCACGGTGGTTGACCAACCCATGCTTCCGCCACACATAAAACCGCCGAAGGATGCACGTGAGCGCTCCCGCATGTTGGAGAACACGTTTCGCGAAGTGCGCGTGGGCTTTGTGAAACTTTCACGCGGTCGCCACCGAATTCGATTGGCGTACGCGGAACTTGAAGGCACTTCAAATTCGTTCGGCGTGGATTGGTTGAAACTCATCGTCGCAAGGAAACTCGGTGAGCCGATCATTCGTGTCGGTGACAAGCCACAACCCGAAGGGCACATCAAAGCGCGGCTCGGCGAGCGCACGCTCGACTTGCTTATTGAAACACCGCAGCGCTACTACGGTCGCGGTGAGTGCGCATTCGCCGCCGTCATGACTCGCAACAACGCAAGTCAACCCCTTAACGGGCTTTCGCTTGACGTGCGCATTTTGCGCGACGGTCGGATGGTGAAGCGGCTTCACCGTGAGCGTTTGTCAACGTTGAAACCGCGCCTGTGGCTCATGCGATGCATTCGCCTGAAAATGCACGAACTTGAACCTGGCGTTTACGAATTACATGCGACGGTTTCAGGTGCGCCGTTGAACGAACCCGTCACCGCAACCCGCGAGTTGATTTGCTCCGAATTTTCCGTGCCCGCGTGGGCGAAGCGTGCGTGCATCACGTGGCA
>JAGGXZ010000150.1 GCA_021162805.1 Candidatus Poribacteria bacterium | reverse complement strand
TGTGGAGGACATAAGGGATCAGGATGAGAATCTCCAGCAGCGTTAAAGAGATGAGAACCACCAGGGACAGATGATCGCCGATTGTCCGCATAAAGCGCTGAAGCATGATCAAATCACAATACCTGGAAGGGGAAATGTCATCTTCTTCCCCCTTTAGATTCACGGTCTGAAATAAGGTTCTACGGGCAACCGCCCGCCAACAAGCTCTCGGAGCTTTCGATAATCTATGCTGGAGTAGCCTGGCGAATCCGGAGTCCTAGGTTTATAAATAACTGCTTCGGGAAACAGTCTCGCTAACTCCTTTAGCACCTCGATCCATTCTTTGCATATCTCATGTTCCCTTTTGTGGAACATGACCACCTCCTCACAAGGTGGCAGGCTCTGGATGTAATCCCTCATTTTTTGGAGATCATGATACTCCTGAGCCAGCTCCAGATACCGAGGTAGGAGCCTTGCCAACTGTTCATATCGTATCTGCTTTATCAGATATTCGATATCTTCGCCTCCCTCTTCCTCTACCTCCTCATCGGTGATCTCATCCGCGCTTATTGATCCAGCAGCTTCCCCTTCCTCCTCGATTTCTCCGCCCACAGATGTATCCATCTCATCCTCGAGATATTCATCCGTCAACCCATCGATCAACCCCCAAAACTCCTCATAAGTGAGACCATCCTCCTTCTCCCCTGACCTTCTCACCTCCACGGCCGATCCTCTCACGTCCGCTTGCTCTTCAACCTCCACCTTATTCGCCCTCACTGCTGGCTCCTCCTCGCCATGACGACCTATCCATATTCCCGCCCCACCCAGCATTATAATCACCGCTCCCGTTATCGCCACCTTTGTCGTAACACCCGCCGCCATATACCTGACCACCTCTCCGATCCTCCTCCACGGCAGGATCACAACTCCGCTCAGCCTCTTGAGAACCTTCTCCTTCACTTTCTCCTTCGCCCTTCTTATCCGCATCACAACTGCGTGATATGACATTCCGTGCTCCTCGCTCAGTTCCTTATATCTCTTTTCTTCCAGGAGATATTCTCTCAGTATCTCCCTTTCACTTTCCGGCAGTTCATCTATCGCCTTAATGATCTCCTTTCTATCTCTCTTCTCAACAGATCATCCTCTCCGCTTGATATAGCAAGTTCATTTGGATCAACCTCATCGAAGGAGATGTAGCTTATCCCCCTTCCGTTTTTCTCTTTCAATCTCTTCTTGGCGATGTTGTATGCTATCTTCCTGAGGTAGTTTAGGAAAGCCGAGGGGTCATTCAGATCTTTCAGTTTCCGATAGGCTATGCAGAACGCCTCTTGGGTCACATCCTCAGCCTCTTGCCAATCATTACGGAGAATAGTGGCGGTGAGGAAGCTTTGGACCACATCCCAGTATCTGTTGACCAACTCTGTGAAGGCAGAGTCGCCTCCTGTTTCCCTTAGATCCCGGTACACCGGATGTCTCATCTCCCGCCTCCATATATAGAGGGTGTTTCGGGGGGATTTTTAACAGAAAATTTCATCGCGAAAACATCAGCTCAACCGACAACTTGCCAGAAGGGACCTCCTCAAGGAGGATGTATGCTTTGAGGAAGACCTCTTGAGCCACTTCTTCGGCATCATCCCGGTTTTGGAAGATGGAGAAAGCCAGGAGTCGGACTGTATCGTAATATCTTCTGACCAGCTTCTCAAAGGAGGATTTATCTCCTGATCTGGCTCTGTTCACAAGGTGTTTGTCTTTCATTTAATTAATATATAGCACCTACGGGGAAAATATTACACTGATCCCAACGGGGATTCGCACCCTTTTATCACCTCGATTCCTAACGGATCGATTCGTTATGGATCACATCTTTCAGGTTCAGCTCACCACAAAGCGCTAATAACTTGTCGTCCGAGACACAAACGTCCAAAACAGGGCTGGGAACCTTACTATACCGACCAAGCGTTATAAACCTGTAGACCTTCTCATTCCCCAACGGCAGGTTAACGATATAGATCCCTTTCTCACCCGCAGCTAGATACCCCTTCCTGCTACCCTTCGTATCCATCCCATAGATATGATCGAAATAATCCGAGACACCCCACACCATCACACCCCATGTCCCTAAATACGCCAGAGCATGTTCGGTTGCAATATACACAATCCCATGATGTGAAACCGCCAGAGCTTTCAGCTGCTGTCGAGCAGATAGATCCTCACCTCTTCCGATCATCTTCTCAAGCTTATCCAAGCTGACCACCGTGCTCCCGAAGACGGCCATGGGAACGAACTTCATCTCCACGGCTTCCCCAGGAACTCTCCCCTTCAGCTGGTACATCCATCGGTTATCCTTGAAGTGTTTCTCCCTCTCAAAGTTTCTGTACCCTGCTATCTCATCCCCAGCTGCGAAGATCTGATGATCTACCTTTCCCCTAACGACAGCTGCCGCCCCTGGCAGCCTCTCAAGTATCCTATCCACCTCAGGATGAAGTGGATCGTTCAGGTCGAGAACTAATATAGCCCCGGAGTGTCCTATCTCCTTCTCCCTGATTGTCACGAACAGCTTTTCACTTATACAAGCTACGTCCGTGCCGACGGGATTTCTGATAGAATCTTCTCCTACCCCTTTGAGCAGTCCTTCCAAGGGTAGATGTTCGACCAATCTGGGGTTTTCTGGGGCGCTTACATCCAGGGCGAATATCCCTTCATTGCTTATAGCGTAAAGGATAGGCCTCCGAGGATGTAAAGCTAGGGATATATGATATCCCTCTATCGGGGTTGAGGAGAGGAGTTTCAGCTTTCCCTCATCGGTTAGGCTTAAGACGTAGATATGTTTGTAGCTTCCCACATATATGATCCCTTCCTCAGAGATGATATCCGATTTGCCGGTTATCGGATAAGGTAGTTTAATCTGATCTGCCATCTTTTCTATTATTCCATCATCTGATAGCTTGAGGAGAATCAGGTATCCATCGGCTATTCTCCTTGGAACCATCAGGACAGGAGGCGAACATCCAAGTACTGTCAAACATAGGAGAAGCCAAGCATAAATCTTGCCTTTCATTCCTTATCACCTCTGTAAAGTCTCATGGCGGACAAAATAACAATCCAAATTATACCGCTAGCGGATAAGAGGTATCCTAGATAGTCGTACCATAGTCTCTCATATCGAAGTTCGATCGTTCCATGTCCGTATAAAAGCATCAGATAAGGGGAAGCTCTGTAAATTTTAATCTTCTTACCATCCTGATACGCCCGCCACCTTGGATATTCGGAGATCTTCACCAAGATAGGAACATCATGCTCAGACTCAACTCTGAATTTAAGATAATCCCAGCTTTTTGATCGCTGTAGCACTTCCACTTTCTCCTTCCCACCGCCTGTGGCTGTTGGAATCGGCGTTTTAGAATACACTAGAAGTTTATCAATATCGCCCGATCTCCACCATTTCCTAACCTCCAAATCCCAGTTTTCGGCGACTCTTCGAGGGATATAGTCAAGAACCTCGATGAGCGCAGATTTAGGAGCTTCATACAAGCTGTATGGATACCTCATATTCGGAGGGTCTATACCCGATTGATTGACAGGAAGCTTCGAACGTTCGAACCCCATGCGGGTCAAATTAGTGTTGGCAAGGAAGTAGTTTATGTTAAGCAGCTTCAGATATTTCATAAGGCTACGGGGGTTACAAGGAGGAGGATACGAGCCCCAAGTCATAGCAAATGGGTCCAGCAATGCCAGGATGCTCTGGAAAAACGGAGCATTTCTCGCTGATTCAGCAAACAACCCTACCGATCCTATATGTCCCTGCTTAGCAAGCAGGTGAGATGGTGCTCTGTATTGGTTTACAAGATTGCCGTAGGCTGTGTTGAGACACATTATCCTCCCTTCAATCCTGGGGGTTGATAGTTGAAAATCCGGTTGTCCTGGTGCTTTAATGATCTCACCGAATTCATTAGCCTGACCTTTATGAACTGCTATATTGAACTGCGGCATAATCAACGAGCATATGAGGATAGCGAGACAATGGGATTTTCGAATCCTCAACCCGTTTTTTATCAGGAAACGGAAGAGGGGGATAAACGCCAAATACCACGCATAAATTTTAAACCTATCGAAATGCATGGGCAAGTTAGAGCCAAAGGCGAAAGGACGGAATAAGATCAACACCGTCAGAAGCATTATCATTACCGACACCGTATATCCAGCCTTTGAGCTTTCATCGGAGAGTTCAAAGAGGAAGAAAGCACTCAGAGCGAAGAAGAAAAGATAAGGTCCAGAGGTTCCGCTCAACGCGGTACCACCACTAACATAATCCCTATTCATGAGAAATGGTATCAGCCAGAACGACACCAAAAGCAAAAACATGGTGCAGTGGGAAATAAACTTGATCAGATTCTTTACATTCCTCAGATATACTATGGACATACCCGCAAGACATGTGATTGCTGCCAGTCCCACGTATACGTGAAACAGAAAGGTCAGGGCCAATAAAACACTTGGAAGTATGCCTGTGGATTTGGATTCCTCAAAGCATGCGAATAGAGATCCCAGGTAGAAGAAGAACAAGGATATGGCCGGGAGATTGGAGATTTGTCCGAGATTGAGAACCCCCGGCAGATTGCCGCCCCAGAGCGCAGGGGATACCCACAGTATAAACCAAACCCATCCTACGAAAAGCAGACTTCCATAACGCCCGATACGGAATTTCATCCCCATCCAATAAGCCGATATAGGTATCATCAGTAGGAAGATGGAAACCCAGAGCTTAAAGGAGTAGCGTATATCCATCACATATCCCGTGAGAGCTACAAGGTAGTGAAAGAGAGGGTGGTAAAGCTCATCATGTGGATATCCTGCATAAAAAAACGGATTCCATCCTGTAGGCCTTGGGAGTAGGAAGTTCCTAGTATACCAACTTGCGAAATAATGTCCTACCATATCAACGTCAGTGAGGTTGTTGTACAAGCAAAAGGGTAGGATAATCCTCAAAAGCAACACCGCTTCTAGGCTTAGTATGTAATACCAGACCAATCGCCGATCGTCCAATTCACGCAGCTTATACGCCATCTTAATTAAAGTCGATCTCCTGATCATAACCCAATTTTTATCAGTGGTTGATTCTCCGCCAATAGGTGGAATAGCTGAAGTTTAGGGTTTGAGAATCGGTGTGGCATTTACGACATTCGTCAACGTATACACGTCCGTATGGTTTTGACTTAGGATCTATGCTATGTCGCCCGCCAGGTCCATGACATGCTTCGCATCCGACGTCCCACTCAGGTTTTGAGAATCCAAACCCTGTGGTATGACACTCCAGGCAGCTGGTCTTCCAATTCTGATTTTGCCCTCTGAAAGGGGAAGCATGTTGTGAGTTTTTCCAGACATAGTACTCATACTCATGACATCGAGCGCATCTTTCGCTTCCAACGAACGTATTGGGATAATCCGGCAAATTCGATGTTTCCCTTTTCTTATCTCTCATCTGGGGTTGCTTACTTTCTATGAATATATTCTCATATCCTTTGATCAGCTCAAAAAGCAAGGGGGAATCGGGGACCTTATCTGAGAGAGGAATCAAACAGCTCTTGTAATGTTTAATCCCCTTCCCGTTTCTCCTCAGCTTCAGGCTAAGATGGAGCACTTTGAAAGAACGCCGACCAGCGTTTGCTATCAAAGTCCGGTTAACCTTTATAGGCTCTGAAATTGAGGATAAGCCGGGTGCCTCAAATAGAATCAGGTCAATATCAGGAAATTTATCAGCAAGTTCAACGACGGTATCTTTAGAGGGCACATGAGCAAGCAGGATTACCAGCGGGATATCCGGAAGCAGGCGGTTTAACGTTCCACTGAGTGAGTTTTCAACATCCATTACCTCCACATCTGGAGTATAAGCTTTAACGGTGGATTCAAACTCCTTAGACATGATCCCGATGATCGCTATCTTGATAATATGGTTCTGCGACGCGGAGGTGCGAACTAACATATCGGGGAAAAGCCGTTTTCCATTACGGAAGAGGTTACAGCTCACAAGGGATAACTCATCCGCTTTTTGTATCAACCCGTCCACGTTGATAAAGTCCGCTGGCCCCACGTTCACGGCATCAAACCTCAGTAGATCCAGGAAAGCACCATATAATTCGCTTTCCATCATCCCTACTCTCATCATCTGGTTTCCGTTTGTCAACAGAAGGGTGTTTTCGACAACTCGAAGCTTATTCAACATGCTCGCGCAGCGCATCAGACCGCCTAAACCGAAGATAGGGTCAGGAAGTACACCATCTTCACAGCCGCTGACATAGGCTATCTCAATATCTGAAGTGGGCGGCGATCGATCAGGTTTCGCTTCCGCCTCCATATAGATCTCCTTAAAGGAGACAACGATAAACAAAGATAAAATAAGGGAGATAAGCCATATTGAGTTTTTTCTCATCGCACGATACCAAACAATGGAATTTCCAAGATATCAACGCTATTCCCTCGCTTCGTATGAATACGAACGACATCTTCGAGTATCCCCTTTGGAACGTGTGGCTTGATCGTCGCTTTAATCTCATAATGATAGCCGGGCTTTTTAGGAACCACTGAAACTTCAATCCATGAGGATTTGCTTTCCGCCTTTATCACGGATATCGGAGATTTCATCGTGTTCTTCAACTCGACCGAGCAGCTTCTGCGTTCTTTCGGTGAGATAAATCCAAAGAAGAACCGTTCTGGGAAGACTGATAGTTCACCTTCAACTATACCTTCCACAGGGATCGCGATTTTAATAGGTTCGCTTTTAAACCCCTCGCCGGAGTAAATGTTCTTCAATTCCAGTTCTATACTACCGGATAAAGACCCAATCGGAAGATTCGGTCCGATAACCACCTCGAGTATAGCGCTCCTATCAGGTTCCGGTCCAGGGAAGCGCTTGATGTTTATGTAATCGGAAGCTGAGATTTTTAGGATTTCTAGCCGCTTATTCTGAGGGGCTCTGATTCTGACCGTGCGACGGATTGTCTCGCTCACGCTTATACGGCGAAGATATATGCTTTGAGGAACAACTTCTATCGGGTCCACGACATCGCCCGTCACGGTGAGCGGGAAGATACGACAATACGGATCGTTTGATGAAACTGTGATAGTTCTGTTCACCTTCCCTTTATCACGCAGAGTTAATCTGATGCTGATCTTGGCGGTCTCATCAGGTTGGATGACGGTTTTAGTGGGTGCAGTTACGAGACAATCACAAGCGCTGCTTACGCTTAGGATTTTCAACGGCACACCACCCTTATTTTTCAGGATAAAATCGTGCATGACAAATGAACCCTGCGGCATCATGCCAAAATCATATACGACGGAGTCAAACACGATGTTAGGGACAGCGCTTCTATTAGAATCTTTAGGCTTAGACACTACCAAACAATATCCCTTCCACATCTTAGCAAGCTCTTCCCTTGAAATAACCTTCGGATATTTCAGGTCATCCGATATCCTCGCCCTCTCCTTATCGATCGCCTCCAGAACAGAGAAGTGATTGTTGTTTACAAAAGCTATCACCGGCTTACCTAGATTAAGAAGTTGATCATATGTTAGAATCCTGCCCACGGCGGAAAGACCTTTGGCACGCGCAGCTTCAAGGAGGTTATACATGCTCGTTCCTCGCTCATCAACCTTAGCGAGCTGGGATAGTTCCTCAAGATTTGTATCAACACCATACATTTGGCATATTATCAAAAGCGCTCGTGGACCGCATAATATGTCCGTAGCTCTCTGTTGGGTGCTTACAGATTTATGTTCCATAGATGTGGACCTTGTCCATACTTCAGATAGCAATAAAGCACTCACAAGGATTACAATCACGCTGATTATAAAGATCACACGCATGGCGTGATACCTCCCTCATTTTATCAGCTCCGCATCTGGAGGAGGGATTGTGAGAAACACATCTTCGGGGATTTCGATGTTTGCCTCAAAGTCCTTATATTCTATCTGCTTCCAGAAATAGATGATTTTCTCCTTCGTATCGTCATTGATCCCGTAGGTCTCAGTATACACTTTGACCGGATACCAGATTTGATCTCTGTAATGTTTCCACTCGACTTTCCTAATGGTTATCCTTTGTCCTTTGCTTTCCGTATACCGGACCTCCTGGATTCTGTAACCCCTGTCTAGATTGACCAGGATATCTATCCCTGTTCCCGCCTTCTCAATGAATATCCGATAACAGAGATCTCCGTTCACAGTTTCGAACCCTTTCGGTATGACCGAGGAGACAGAGGGATGTTTGACCAGCTCATCGAGATGCATACGAGCAATCTTGTTCCAAAACTGCGGGGGATAATCGTAAAGGAACAGGTAAGCTACCTCCTCTCTGGGGTGAAAGGAGACCTCTTTGAAGGGTTTCAGGGGACTGTTAACAGGTTGGTATAGGTAGAGGTCCATAAACCGCTCTCCATCGAAGACACATTTACGTATTATCTTCGGTGTGAATTTCCCAGACTCGCCTTCGATGGGTTCAGGAGGCGTGATCTCGGTCACAGCCATCATCTTATCGCTGATGAAGCATTCGCCCTCTCTTTTCCGCATTTTATCTTGGAAGAACACCCTGCACGTGAAGGATACATGGCATGAGTGTATCAGGCGGTCATGGTATTTAACACCTCCAAGGACCACCTCCAGATCGTCCACTTTTGACGGGGAGAGATTTACAGGCGCAGCAATCAGAAAGACACAGAGCATGACAATCATCTTAACTTACCTTAAGCCTGAAGGTAACCGGTCATGGGGTTTAATTCCCCGACCGGTTACCTTGTTTAAGCCCGCTCATACGGAGATCGCATCATGGACAATCTCCAGAAAGCGAAACTTTATCACCATAGTCCTTGTCATCTTCGTATTCGCACTCTGCATTAATGAAAGTTCTTCTAAGACACTCTACTCGAGCACTGGGTGTTGTCCAACATCTCGCATAACCTTGTATTGTGGTACTACAGTAGTGGTGTCCATAATTAATAACGTAGGTTCCAGCCCAGTTACTGGAGGTGCAAGTGAATGAGTGAGGGGTACAATTTGGAGCGTCCGTGGTCCCCCTCGTATAACAGGTTGTACCACCAATCATCCGTTGCATCGTCTGATTGTCCAGCCCCGTCGGGTCTGCCACGAGGCTGCAGACGATGGCTATGCCGGCGATAAGAATCAAACCGGCGTTGAGCAGCATCACTCTGCGTTTCATGGTATCTTACCTCTCCTCCTTATTGATGTTGGTATAGCTTTGAAATAATCCGGATTACCATCCCATGGGAGTTTTCTCCCAAAATACTCGATCAGACGATCATATCTGAATGATTCCCTTAATCTTCTTCCTGGTAACTCACGCCGCTCCCAGAGTTCCAACTCCGGAAACATCGCATCTATCTGAGCCCAATAAACTCTTAGTTGCTCGATCACCGCCATTATTTCATCGTCATATTGCTCCGTCACATCTTGAACTCTTCTGCCATACTCATCGTATCCATCCCAGTCATGGGTTTTTAGATAATCGTGATATTCCTCAAGCAACCGAGTTTTTCTATCTTCAAGCTGGCGAACATATGGCAGAATCTTGGCCAGTTCAGCGTATCGTTCCACCTTCAACCTCAACTCAGGTGACATCTCTTCTGCGGTCTCCTGATCTTCATCCTGCCCTTCGCCGCTTTTTATCTCGGATTTCTCTCCTTCATTATCGTGGACGGGCTCAGAAGAGACCATCGCTGATGATTCCTCTGCACTCTCGAAGTACTCATCAAGCAGCCTGTTGAACTCCTCAAATGTGAAATCATCCTTCTCTTTCTTCTCCGGTCTACCTACCACCCTCGCAGGCGCTTCCACGTTCGCTCGCCTTTCAACCTTCACCTCATTGGCCTTAGGCACGGGTTTCTCCTCCCCATGATAGCTCAGCCATATCCCCGCTCCAGTGAGCATCATCACGACCGCTCCCGTTATCGCAACCTTTGTCGTAACCTTCATGACAACACCTCCTATCATCCTCCCGATTTTCCCCCATGGGAAGATCATCATCATGCCGCTCAGCCTCCTCAGAACCTTCTCCCTCACCTTCTCCTTCGCCCTCCTCACCCGCATCTTCACCGCCCCTACGCTCTTGCCATACCGCTTACTTAACTCCCTATAGCTCTCACCGCTCAACCGACCCCACAGCATACCCCTATCCTCCTCACACAACCCCTCCATCGCATCATAAAATATCTCCTCCGCCTCCCTCCTCAAAAGCTCATCCTCGAATGACCTATCATCCGCTATCTCCTCTTCCAGTTCCTCTATCGGGATGACCTGGAGATCCCTCCTCCTTCTGAGCCTCTTGAGGGCCATGTTATGGGCTATCCTGATTATCCAGGGGAGAAAGGAGTTGGGATCTTTCAGCTCTCTTAGGCGGTGGTATCCCCTCAGGAAGGCGTCCTGGGTAACCTCCTCTGCCTCGAAGTAATCCCTCAGCAATGAGGCTGTGTAGAGGAGGACTTTATCGTAGTATCTCTCCATCAGCCTTCCGAATGCTATCGGGTCACCCTGTAGGGTTTGTTGTATCAGTTCCGTGTCGTTCATAGTTTCCCCTTCCATTATTATAGATACCATTTTGAGCCGAAAGGTAACAAAAATTTTCGATGATGGAGTGACTTGACTATGGTCAACGACTACGGTAAAATCCCCTCGGTACTGTCAAAAAAATAATGAAACAGGATGGTAAATCGGAGGGTGAGAATGGAGATCTAGATGGGAAAAGAAACGACACACTTCACCCATGAGAGATCCGAAGCTCTCTCGAAAAACCCTCCACTT
>JAGGXZ010000149.1 GCA_021162805.1 Candidatus Poribacteria bacterium | reverse complement strand
CTCCCATCTGTTCACCGCCCAAAGCCACATCCCTCTTAGCGATCTCTCACCGCAGACTGATGCCAGGATAAGCAGTGATAATATCTTGTTAAGCGGTAGTCGGTTATTCTGGACAGCCTGGCGAATAAGCTGTTGGGATGGACATATCGGCCCGCCACGAGCATCTTTCTCACCTCCTTCCTGGTGGTCTTTGTGATAGTATACTAAATCATACAATCATTGAAAAGCCCTAGGGGATAAACCGGTATGCTACAATATACCCTAGGGGGGTAAAGCAGTAAGGAGGATGATTCTCATGGGAGATAAAAGAGTCACGCTTCCCATCGGAGGCATGACATGTGCCGCCTGTGCCAGAAAGGTCGAAAACGCCCTCAGAGGGGTGAAGGGAACGGGAGAGGTGAACGTCAATCTGACTTCTCGATAGGCTACCGTCGAGCTCGAGGCGATTCAGACCTTAAAGGGTGTGAGGCTCATCGTCTTCAATAAGACCGGCACCTTCACTAAAGGGAAGCCGAAAGTGACGGATGTGGTGGCAGCCAACGAGTTCAACGAGGAATCCCTGCTTTATCTGGACGGATCGGTCGAACGGGGAAGCGAGCATCCTTTGGGAAAGGCGATAGTCCAAAAGGCGGAGGAAAAAGGGATAAAGCTCGGTGAGGTCTCAGAATTTCACTCCGCTCGGAGGAAAGGTATAGCGGGAAAGGTGGAGGATAGGCGGGTGATGGTCGGCTCGAAGAGGCTGATGGCCGATCACGGACTGGACGTTCGACCCCTGAGCGAGGAGATAAAAAGGCTGGAGGGAGAAGCGATAATCGCCGTACCGCCGAATCGATAGCCGAAAAGGCCGGCGTCGATTACGTCCTAGCCGAGGTGCTGCCGGATGGGAAGGTGGAGGCGATCCGGAAACTACAGGGGGAATTCGAGCCGGTCGCCATGACGGAATAAACGATGCGCCGGCGCTGACACAGGCCAACGTGGGGATCACTATAGGCACCGGGACGGACATCGCCATAGAGGCTGCGGATGTGATTCTGGTTAGCGGCGACCTCTTTGAGGTCGTCAGAGCGATAAGGCTGAGCAGAGCTACATCCCGGAAGATCAAGCAGAACCTGTTCTGGGCTTTCTTCTACAACGTGATCATGATACCCACCGCCGTTATGGGATGGATGCACCCCGTCCTGGCCGAGATCGCCATGGCTACCAGCTCCGTAACGGTGGTGAGCAACGCTAATCTGCTGAGGAGGACGAAGATATGATAGACGAAAAAACCAAACTGGAGGCCTTGAGAAGGCTCAGGAGGATCGAGGGGCAGGTAAAGGGAATAGCGAAGATGGTGGAGGAGGAGCGGTACTGCGTCGATATACTCATCCAGATCTCCGCCGCAAGGGCCGCCCTTCAGAGCCTCGCCGCTGTGATCCTCAAACGACATATCGAAAGCTGTGTCGCCGAGGCGATGACCTCCGGATCTGAGAGGGAGAGATCGGAAAAGATAGACGAGCTGGTGGAGGTGTTCTCCAAGTTCAGCGGCATATAGCTCAACCCTTCACAATCCAGCGCTATTATCTCCTTGACTTGCGCCCGGAGGTATGATATTTTTGTAACCAAACATCGAGGTTTCAATCCCAGCTGGGGAGCTGAAGAAAATCAGCCTTGCCTGTGGATGTGAAGAACAAGTTGGCTACCTATTGGGTTACACTCAAGCTTAAACGCTTATATTATCGCTGAATATCAGGAGGAGAAAATGAAGTTGATGGGCGGTTATCTGGCTCTGATGGTGACGGCCGCTATGCCCGTCATAGGGCTCAACCTCTGCTGGGGACAGAGCCGGACGGAGGAAAGAGGGGTTACCATATACAAACCCGAGAAGGCTTTTAACGGATATACCCTGTTCTGCCATACCTATGAGGACCCGCGGGTGGGCCCCGGTGGAGTGGCTCATATGTATCTGATCGATATGAGAGGAAAGGTAGTCCATGAGTGGACGGCCAAGACGGCAGTCCAGCTCCTTGAGCTCCTGCCCAACGGAAATCTGCTCTACTCAACCCGCGACAGATCCGATATCTCGAAAGCAGGGCTGAGGGAGATCGATCCGGAGAGCAACGTGGTGTGGTACTACCACTGCCGCATAGATCACGATTTTAGAGTGTTGGATAACGGCAACATCCTGATCCATTGCATCATGGATAAGATGGTGCCGGAGCTGGGACCTGAGCTGAAGAGATGCCCTTACATGATAGAGATCACCCGTAGCAAGAATCTGGTGTGGGAGTGGCACGGAGAGGATCACATCGAGGAGCTTAAGGAGCTGTTGGGCGATAGATGGCCAAAGGTGGAGGAGAGGATCCGAAAGGATTTCACGTTCGACTGGGCACACAACAATACATGTGAATCGATCCCCGAAAATCCATCGGGCAGGAGAGACGGAAGATTCCGAAAGGGAAACATCCTGTTCAGCTATAGGAGCCTCGACATCATAGGCGTGATAGACAGGGATACGGGCCGGATCGTCTGGGCGTGGGGGACGGGCGAGCTGGATGGACAACATAAGCCGACGATGCTCCCCAACGGCCATATACTCATATTCGATAACGGCACCAGACGGGGATGGTCGAGGATCATCGAACTCGATCCTATCGAGGAGAGGATCGTGTGGCAGTATAAGGCGACGCCGCCTGAGAGCTTCTTCAGCGCCTATATCTCGGGCGCACAGTTGCTCCCAAACGGTAACATATTTATCTGTGAGGGGGGACGGGGAAGGCTCTTCGAGGTAACACGGGATGGGGAGACCGTTTGGGAGTATAAAAGCCCATTCAGGGTTAAAGGGACATATGGGATTTACAGGGCGACGCGTTACTCCCCCGAATACGTCAGACCTCTTCTCGAGGCCCGATCATCCTCAGAGTAGTTTGGAGGGGATAAACGCTCTGACTGATTATCTGCCCCCTGCGGTTTGGTCACTCGCTGTCATTGAAACGTCCGTAGTCGGCTGTCCGCCGATATTTTTACTGCAGACCGCGGACGATGGACGGTGGACGATTTACCTGAGGCGCATGATAGATCATCTGGCTTCGCTGTCATTTAAAATGGCTACAAACGACCATAAATGACCACAAGTGACTATAAATGACGCTTTTTCGAAGTGAATCGCTCATGAGGATCGTTGGCATCATAGGCACAGTTTTATGCGCGGCGATTTTCACCATCTCGATCTCATCCCCATCAGCCGGACGTGAGATCCTCGTGCCGGGCGATTTCCCCACTATCCGTGCCGCCGTCGAGGCCGCCGGGGACGGCGATTCGATCCTGGTATCCCCTGGAACCTATAGAGAGACCATCTTGATCCTCAAACCCAACGTGCAGCTACATCTGATCGGCAAGGGCAAACCGATATTGAAGGAGATGATCAAGATCGTGGACGCCAAGTGGGTTACCGTTGAGGGGTTTAAGATGATCGGAGGCACCGACGAGAGCCATGGCGGAGTCGTCTCTCAGAACTCCTCCCTCACCTTAAAGGATATGGAGATCAACGGCTTTCATCACGGCGTGATGATCTCAAACGGATCGGCCGAGATCTCCAACTGCCGTATAACCGATAGCTTTAACGTCTGCGTCCAGGTATCCTACGGCGATTTGCTTTTAACCGACTCGATCCTCGCCGACAGCGGGACGGGTCTCATACTTTCCGGTGGAGGGGTTATGCTCATCAAAGGCAATTCGTTCATCGGGAACGAGATAGGGGTTCAGTGTGTGGACTCCGCTCCCGTCCTGCGCCGTAATCTGATAAAGGGCAACGGATACGGTCTTATGAGCATAGACGCAAGACCAAATCTCGGCTCTGAGGATGATTTCGGCGAAAATTCCCTTATCGCTAACGAGGTTCACATCCATAACCAGGGTGCCAAGGCGATATCGGCGATCGGAAACTACTGGGGCGATCCGGGAGGCCCTTCCCCCAAATCGATAGAGGGGAAGGTGCTCTTCAAACCGTGGCTTACGAACGATCCGCTGGGTGATATGGGATTGAGAAAGGAGGATAAGATCACGCTCCTATGGGCTGAGGTGAAGATTAATTCTTCGCCGTAGGGGCACAAGCCTGTGCCCCTACAGGTGCTGCTGTTCTTTCCTATCATTCGGGGAGATTAGCTCTGGGGAAAGACTCGAAGGTTTGGTCTTTGCTCCGTCGTACAGGCAGACGCACCTATATGTCTTGAAACCGCCGCTCATGTTTTTGACGTCGAATCCACGCTGGCGAAGTATACGCGTCGCTATGTAGCTTCTCAGTCCGATGGCGCAGTAGGTATATATGGGCCTGTCCTTGGGCAGCTCATCAAGTCTATCCCGCAGATCGTGCAGATATATGTTTACGGAGCCCGGTACCGCTTCGGCAGCATATTCATCCTCACTCCTCACGTCCAGGAAGAGTCCTCCGCTGTTTTGCAGCTCGTCCAATTCCTCCCAATGGGCTACCGGCATATCGCCCTTGAGGATGTTGGAGGCGACGTATCCTGCGAGGTTAACAGGATCTTTGGCCGATCCGTATTGAGGCACATATCCCATCTCCAGATATGTCAGATCCTCCACGTTCATGCCGGCGATTATGGCCGTGGCCAGCACGTCGATCCGCTTGTCCACCCCCTCTCCCCCTACGATCTGTGCCCCAAGCACGCGTCCATCCTCCGGCGAGAAGAGAAGCTTCATCTCCATCCCCTCCGCCCCCGGATAGTAGCCGGCGTGTGAGGAGGGATGTATGTAGGATTTCTCATACGGTATGCCCAGCGATTTGAGCGTCTTCTCGTTAACTCCCGTGGCCCCTGCCGTCGTCTCGAAGACCTTCACCAGGCTCGTTCCCAATGTCCCCCTGTATTTGACGTTTCGGCCGAAGACGTTATCGGCGGCGATCCTCACCTGTCGATTGGCCGGACCGGCGAGCGGCATCAAAACCGGCTGACCCGTCACCACGTGTTTTGTCTCCACGGCATCTCCCACGGCGTAGATATCTGGGTTGGAGGTGCGGAGGTAATCGTCCACCTTGATCCCACCTCTCCCGCCCATCTCCAGCCCAGCGGATCTGGCGAGCTCAACGTTCGGCCTGACGCCGATGGAGAGCATCACCATATCACACGGTATCTCCCTACCGCTTTTCAACTTGACCAACACCTTTCCATTCCGGCCCTCAAAGGCCATCACGGGATCTGAAAGGGCAAGGTTGACCCCGTTTATCAGCAGCGTCCTATGCAGCGTATCCGCCATCTCCTTATCCAGAACCGGCATGACCTGATCCAGCATCTCGACCACGGTCACATCCAATCCCCGTCGTCTCAGATTTTCAGCCATCTCCAGCCCTATGAACCCTCCCCCGACGACGACAGCGCTTTGGGGTTTTCTCTCCTCGATAAACCGGACGATCCTATCAGCATCTGTGAGGTTTCGCAACGTGAAGATCTCGTCCATGTCGATCCCGGGCAGCGGCGGTTTGATCGGGCTGGCTCCGGTCGCGAGTATGAGCTTGTCGTAGCTTTCGCGGTATGTCCGTCCCGTGCTGAGGTCGAGAACCTCGACTTGTTTCTCATCGGTGATTATGGCCTTGACCTCGGATTTCACCCGTGCCTCCACCCGATATCTCTCCCTGAACCTCTCCGGGGTGGAGATCAGAAGGGCCTCTCTATTTTCTATCACACCCCCGATGTAGTAAGGAAGGCCACAGTGGCCGTATGAGACGTGCTCACCACGCTCAAACATCACTATCTCGGCGTTTTCGTCCAATCGCCTTGCGCGAGCAGCTGCCGTCGGGCCGCCAGCGCCACCGCCTACGATCACTAACTTCATCTACCAATCCTCCCGTTTTCATGTTCATCAGGGCGTTAAATCTCGGACGCCCCGAATAACATCCCCTCCATGAAATAAGTCTGGAATTCCGGATTGGTGGCCAGAGGTACATATCGGACCGATCTGGCGATCCTTCGAGCCTCCTCCCTCATATCGACCGAGATAAGGGCCATCTTGGCGCCCACCATGGCGGCGTTGCCGATAAAATGGATCTTATCCTCAGGTACCGGCGGGATGATCCCAATTCTGAGGGCGCTCTCCTTACGCAGGTAGCTCCCAAATGCCCCTGCCATCAGCACCTCGTCCAGATCCTCGGCCTTAACGCCCATCTCCTTCATTATCACCTCTATCCCCGCCCGTATGGCGCCTTTAGCTAGCTGCACCTGTCTGATATCTCCCTGTGTGATCAATATCTGATCCTCTTCGTTACGTGCGACCTTAAAGCTCAGCCCGTGCGTCTCATCCTCAACGATCCTCTCAATCAGAGCTTCGGGCAGTTTCCCCTCAAGCTCCTCGCGCTTTCTCATCCTGCCCGAGCTATCCACCACCCCGATTCTCAACAGTTCGGCGACTATATCGAATATTCCCGATCCACAGATGCCAACTGGCGTGTTGTTGCCGATGACCTTTATATCGATCTCACCGTTCTCCCTGATCCTGAACGATTCTATGGCGCCGGGGGCGGCCCGCATTCCGTGGGTGATGTTAGCGCCCTCGAAGGCGGGGCCAGCTGCGGTGGAACAGGCCATGACTCTTTCACCGTTGCTGAGGACCACCTCCCCGTTGGTGCCGATGTCTATCGCAAGGGTTAACCCCTTCCTCCTGCCCAAGCCGGTCGCCAGGATCACCCCCACAGCGTCCGCGCCGACGAACCCGGCCACGTTCGGTAGGTAATGCACATTGGCCATTTCATTGACTTTGATCCCCAGCTTCCAGGCGGGTGCATCGACCGGATCGCTCACAGCCGGCACATAGGGCAGAACGGCGAGATGATGTGGTGGGATCTTAAGGAAGAGGTGATGCATCGCTGAATTGCCCACCACCGTCACATCGTATATCGACTCTCGATCTACGCCTGAGAGGATTATAAGCTCGTCCACGATCTTGTTTATCACGCCCACAACCTTATCGTTCAGTGCGTCCAGCCCCTCCTCCCGTTCTATAGCGTAGGTCAGCCTGGAGACCACGTCCCCGCCGTAGACGGCCTGTGGATTCATCTCCGAGGAAACGGCGACCTCCCCTCCGGTGATCAAGTTGACGAGCGATCCGACCACGGTGGTGGTGCCTATGTCCAGGGCCAACCCGTAGAGCCTGTTCTCAGTATTTCCCACCTCAACCCCTATAAGCTCATCTCCCCTCATTACGGCTGTGACTTCGAAATCGGAATCCCGCAGAACGGCCGGCAACCTTCTCAGCACCTCCAGATCGGCTTTCAACCCCTCCATCCTCTCCCCCGATGCCTTCAGGGCGATCTTGAGGGAGGTCAGATCGGATGTTTGTGTCTGCAGGGTTTGTCTCTCGACCCTGACGAATCTCTTTCGGACAGCTGGGGAGAGTTTTATCTCACCTGCTCCCAGAGGTATAAGGCCGGAGGTGAGGATCTTGCCGGTTTCGAGCTGAGAGGCCGCCGGTACGAAAATCTCACAGTCGCCCACAACCCGCGCTAGACAGGAAAGCCTGAACCCCCTGGCTAACAGCTGTGGTGAGAGAAGTTTCTTCTCCTGATCCGTTATGGGACTGAGACCTTTCCCGGTCTGATCTATCACCCTGCATTTGCCGCATCTCCCACGGCCGGCGCAGGGGGAATCTATGATGACGCCGATGATTTTGGCCGCCTCGATAACCGTCGTTCCCTCCTCCACATCGACGGCCTTACCCATCGGCTGGAAGGTGACTTTATATCTCATCTCAACGCCTCATATCTGTTCGTCAAGCCATCTCTTGATCTCGCTCTTAGGCGCGGCGCCGACGAGCTGACTGACGGGTTTACCCCCCTTGAAGAGTATCAACGTGGGTATACCCCGTATCCCGTATCGAATAGCCAGAGGGCCGTCCTTGTCCACGTTCAACCTTCCCACCTTGAGTTTGCCCTCATACTCCTGGGCGATTTGCTCGATTATCGGGGCGATCATAAGGCACGGTCCACACCATTCCGCCCAAAAATCGATCAGAACGGGCAGATTCGACTGAATCACTTCCTGTTCGAAGTTATCGCTGGTTACATGTGTTATGTTGCCGAGCGCCATCTCACACCTCATTCAAAACGAGAAGTTGAAAACACGCCTAAGATTATAACATATAGGGGATACGGATTACAGAAATTTGCATCTTGAACCCTGAGCGCTTCCCCTCCTTTCCAGTTCCTCCTCTATCATCTCGATGGTTCTGCGCTTATCCAAAACCCAATCGGGGGCTAAGAGCCTGTCAGCAGAGGTCTCACCTGTGAGCCTCTGTATAACTGTATGTGGGGGAAGAAGTTCCAGGAAGTCACAGACTGACCTCACATACTCCTCTCTATCCATCAGTCTCACGTGTCCGGCCAGATAATCCCGCGCAAGGGCGCTATCTTTGGGTATGTAAAGCGAGTGAATTTTGACCCCCTCGATTTGTAACGCCGCCAGCAGATTGGCGGTCTCCTCGAAGTCCTCCGGTCCTTCCCTGGGCAGCCCGATGATCACGTGAGCGCATACGTTGATCCTATACCTCTTCGCCCTGAGAACGGCATCCACGAATTCGGCCACGCCATGACCTCTGTTTATCCGGCGCAAGGTCTCGACGTTCGCCGATTGCAGACCGAGCTCGAGCCATACCATCATCCTCTCGGCATAACTCCGGATCAGATCCAGAACCTGATCCGGCACGCAATCGGGACGTGTGCCTATGGATATACCGATGACATCGGGGTGATCGATCCCCTCGTCATAGATCTCCTTCAGCTTATCGATCGGGGCGTAGGTGTTGGTGAAGGCTTGAAAATAGACTATGAACTTCTTCGCCTTGTACCGTCGTCTCGCCCACTCGATTCCCGCTTTCACCTGCTCCGACACGCTTATACCTTTGGAATGAGCTCCTGATCCCGATCCGAAGCTATCGCAATAAACGCATCCGCCTCGGCCCAGCGTGCCGTCCCTGTTCGGACAGGTAAAGCCGGCATCCACGGTAACTTTATGAACCCTACATCCAAACTGTTCTTTGAGATACGCGCTGAACGATCGATATCTTCTCCCACGCATCCGGGATCACCCCATACGGGCTATCAGATCGGCGAGCACCGGCGTGAACAGATTCGCTATGGTCTCATGTCCCCTCCTATCCGGATGTATCCCATCGGGGAGGAACTCCTGTGTTTCGCGATGATCGCTGAAATATCGATGTGCGTCGATCAGGGGGAGATGCATCATCGAGGCAACCGATCGAACGATATCGGCATATCTATCCACAAGGTAGTTGAGCCCGTTTTCCAGGTAGGCCGGAAGGTCGGCCAACGGATAGCTAGGCGACATGGGAAGCGGAGTGACAAGCACGGGTATCGCTCCGCTTTCTCTTATCTTTTCGGCGATCTGAATCAGGTTTCCCGTGAAATCCTCCTCAGAGACCCTGGGTGTATCGGCAGGCGGGCCGTCAGGACGGAAGAATCCGGCGTCGTTAACGCCGAACATCACCGTGACGATATGCGGCCGATGGCTCAACACATCCCTCTCGATTCTCTGAAGCGCCAGCGTGGTTATATCGCTGTTAACTCCAGCGTTTATCACTCGAACATCCCTCCCCGTTTTCCTTCTCAGCTCATGCTCGACGAGTTTCCTATAAGAAAGCTCCTCCGGTAAATTCGAGGCGTTGGTGATGGAATCTCCGAATGCGACTATTCTGATCTCCTTCATGGTGTATCCTCCCGATCTTTCCTGCCGCGGTGGTGGCAGATGATTATATCCAGCCCCCGAGAAGGTGTCAAGCGGTTATGAGCCCTCCTCATCGGATAGGAAAAGAGGGGGCAAGATGATCATTCCCTCGCCGGCCTTCTTGATCCCTTCCAACAACAGCAGCTCGGCGTTGCGATTCGCCATGGGATGGACGAATCTGAGCCTTTTGGGGGCGATTTCCTCCCTTCGGAACAACTCAAGCAGATCCGGAAGTCGCTCAGGCCTATGGACGAAAACGGCCCGTCCCCGGTTCTTAAGCAGATATCCCGCGGCGGCGACGAAATCCTCCAGCCTTCCTAAGATCTCGTGTCTCGATATGGCTATAGCCGGATTCGGGCTTACTCTACCCGTTTCAGGGGATCTATGGGGCGGGTTACAGGTGACCACATCGAACCTGCCGGCGGGTAGGATATCGGCTATCCTCCTGATGTCCCCTTCGATTATCTCCACCCTCTTCTGTAACCCGTTTAGAAGAACGCTTCTCCCGGCCATATCCGCCAGCTCAGTCTGGATCTCCACCCCGATGATCTGACCGGCTTTAGTCGTATGGGCCAGTATGAGTGGTATCACTCCGGTTCCCGTTCCAAGGTCGACGACTCTATCCCCCGAGCTCACCTTTGTGAATTGTGCCAGCAGGACGGCGTCCACGGCGAATTTCGGCCCCTTACGTTTCTGAATAACCTTCAACCGGGGCGATATAATGGTGTCGATCACTTCATCTTCCTTTACCCTGACGCACATCCCTTTCCCACCTGCATCTTTCGGCCCAATCTTGGGCTCGATATCTTTCGGCCTGACATGTGGCGAAGATCTTCATCTTCTCGAAGGCTTTCATGGCCTTATCGATCCGCCCCATCCTGTAAAGCGATATTCCCTTCATCCTATATACCTCATACCTGAAGTTATCATCGGGCAGGCGCGATAGACATGCCGAGGTCGTCAGCGGGTCGAGATATCTGAGGGCGCGTTTGAACTCATTCGATATGAAAAGCCACCTGCCCGTAAGGTATAGGGCGATCTCCCTTAACCCCTCGAACTTCATCGCCTCCATCAGATCGCTCATTTTGGCGGACATCTCCGAGTCGGAGATCAGCGATTCCATGAGGAACCGCCCTCCCTCAGGTGATCTCAGAGCGGTCAGTTTCACCTTCAACTCCCGTCTTGTCGGTGGAGGTGGAAGGAGGTCAAGCGCCGATCCGTAAAGAGATATGGCTTCATCCCTTTTCCCCTCGATCCAGCGTATGTCCCCTATAAGCTCCCAGGCCGCGGCCTTCTGAGCGGGGGTGGCATTTGGATGATTCAAGAGCCTTCGGGCGACCTTTTCGGCCTCATTTCTCTCGCCCAACCTGAAGAGACTGAGAGCCAGGGGATAAAGCGGGGATGGATCGGATTCGTTGAGCTTCCACGCTCTTCGGAATCCCTCGGCTGAACCGGCATAATCCTTCTCCTTGAACCTCCCCCATGCCTCATCCATCACCTCGGCGAGCTCATGCGGACACCGTCTTCGGGTGATCGACGGCCTTAAAAGGGCATTCCTCGCATAGCTCAGATCATCCTCGGAGAGCTCCACCCCTTTCAGAAAACCCAGCCACTCCCTCACAAGCTTATCCATCTTCTTGCCATAGGCCTTTTTGAAGTTGCCCGTCGGGAAGGCGATCTTAAACCTATCTATGCCGTATCGATCGATCAGGAATCTCACGAACGATCCCGCCGCCATATAGGCCCGTGATGCGCTCTCCGTCCAGAACCCCACGGCTCCCATCAGCCGTTTCATAGGGGGAAGGACGCCGAGGGTCTCCATCGCCTTCGCCCATTGGTGTGGCGTTAACCGTTTCCCATCCCAGGCTGCAGCGACCGCTAGACCCTCATGCAGCCCTATCCTGATGCTCATCTTGAAGATAGGATGGAAATTTGCCGACAGAAGATGGGCCATCTCGTGTTTGAGAACGGGATGGGGGAAATCGGAGTAGTTCAGATGCATCTCATATCCGATCGGATCCTCGATCGAAGTATACCTTGCTCCCATCAGGCGTTTCTTGACATCGGGCGAGGGGTATATGTATGAGCCCATTTTCCGCCGCGATTTGACTTTCAGATAACGGGAAAGCTGGTAATACCTGAACTCGTGATCCCTTGCGATGAGCTCTATCTCCCGTTCTGCCTTTGTGCCCTTCGGATAGTATATCCTGAAATGCTCCGTCTCGTAAACCCCTCCCAGTTCCTTACGGATGAAGGAGCGTGAGGATCGAACGCCGAGCTGAGGTCCGAGGAAGAAGAGTATCAGATAGGCCAGGGTGAAGAACGCAAGCCAGATTCTATCTATCACCACCCGCAGATCGCTACTGCCGCCCAGCAGCTGACCGAAATCGAATCCCATGTTATCCGGATCAAGCAGATTGAGCGATAGGGTAAAAAACAGCCCTGAGATCACCAGCGCAATGATCCTTGCGACGATTAAAGTGCCGGTTATCGAGACCTTCTCGTCATAGATCGGGCCGGGGAAGAACCCGAAGGAGGAGCTATAGACGAAGGTTTGTGGCTGAAAGATCAACAGATACCCCGCCCAGATAAGCGTGAGGAGGATATATCCCAGGAACATCAGATATCCGCGCAGGGATGTGCTGACAAGCAGTCCGAAAAACGTCCCGACGCACACGCCGTATATCATGCTGACGCCCGGTATAAGGAGGTAAAAGGCGATCCCCTCTTTGAAATCACATATGCCGACGAAGATCGATCTGATCAGGGCTATTATCAACGGAAGGAAAAGAACGGGAAGGGAACGGAGGGCCGAACCCAATACGAGCGAGGCCAATTTCTCACCGGATGTCGAGGTGGAGAGGCTCAGGATGGCACATGCCGGTCGAACACGTACGACGGATACGAAACCCGATCCAAGGGTGACGATCAGCCCTGATACAGCCGAAAACTCAAAGCCGAGCCTTCCGAGAAGCGGCATAAACTGAAGGGCCGACGTCGCTATCGATATGGTCGCCAGGCAGATAAGGTATGAGCTCATACGACATCTATCGGCCAGAAGATGGGTTTTCTATCGGGTGAGGCGAGCTTGAATATCTCAAGAGCCCGCTGGGATATCTCTATCTGAGGCTCGAAATCACAGTTGGTAATGAGCTTCATGAACTCGGATTGGTTCGTCTGAATCAGCTCGCCATCTTCGGGCGGATGATCCAACGCCTTCACCCTGCATCCTTCCACGATCAGCCCGCCCTCATGTCCCCCGATCTGAAATCCGAGTTTCATCTTGCCCTCATATCCGCTCTCAGCGAGTTTCAGGCTCATATGCCGTGATAGCTTCTTCAGAAGTTGAGGGAGGTTTATCAACCTGACGAGCGTAGTCTCGTATATCTCCTCCTCGGTTTGAAACCTCTCTTTGATGATTTTGACCAGCGGATCGTCGGAGGGGATGGCAACGGTAATCTGTTCATGCCGTCTTTTGGCCATCAGCCGCATGGTCGCCTCGAAAAGCGCTACTGCCGCCCCTTCATGTTCAGGTAGGTATCCGATCTCAAGCGTGGCCGATGGGCCGTTTCGGATATATCCGACTATCCGATCGTTGTGCTCGGCGACATAAAAACCGTCCTCCGTCTCCCTCCTTATCCACCAGAAATGCCTCCTCCAATATTCATGTGATCTTACGCACGTGAGCGGTCTTGACGAGTTATAAACCTCGTAGATGTCGGCGACGGCGGCCAGGTCGTTATCCCGCTCGAACCGCCTGACGTGATACCCGTAAGGCCTGGTTAGGGCGGAATCGTCAACCCTCACCTTATATCTGATCAGCGGATATCTCTCGTAACCGCAATTGAGGTAGAAGTGGAACACGCCGGAGATGATTATACTGATATCATACCCTTCCCGCAGGAAGTAATGTGCCGCGTCCTCAAGCAGCCTTCTGCCATAACCTCTGCGCCGGTGTTCGGGCAAGGTACATACATCTGCCACCCCGCCCTGCCGAAGGGTTACCTCCCCGATCCTTATGGTTCTATCGTGGAGCCTGATATGAGCGACGTACTGGTCGTCGATGACAACCACCCTGGAGTGTTCAGGCTTGGAGCCGGGGGAGTTGCGCCAGACGCTCTCGAAGTATTCCTTCGGCGCCCCCATAACCCTGGGCACCATCTCCAGGACGTCCGGTATCTCGTCAGGCCTTATGCCCCGAACTTCAATCACGCTTTCCCCCCCGTCTGAGAATTGATCAGATGGCTGATAGCCTCATCCCAAAGAGAGAGTCTCCCATCCCTCAATATCGCTACTCCCTGTTCCCTTGCCTCAAGCTCCGCTTCCCCCGTCATATCTTCACCCGCGACCACGGGAACAGCGAAATACCCCGCTTTCCTTAATAACCCGGCCCTTCTTCTCGCTCTGGCGACATCCCCCTCATCCACGACGGAGGAAACCTCAATGGCGAGAAAAAGCCTCTCTTTATCTATTATCCCTCGAGGCCGACCGCTCACCACAAGATCGACAAGCAGCGCGTCCCCCAGTTCATCAAGAGGCAGTTTCTCCTCAAGCATATCGACCAAGCTGGCTCTATCTATCACTCTCGTTCTTCGCAGCACGCGGCTGAAATACGCGGGGGCTTTCTCCCGATACTCCAATTCCAAAGTTCGTCCCTCAACTCTGCCCAATCTATCCCACAGGCGTCGCTGTCCTTCGGCCAAGTCCCTGACTCCTATGGTTAACTCCCCGATCTGTTCCTCAGTTCTCCTTTGAGCTTCAGCCAATGCTGCTACAGTCTCCTCAGTCCTCCTCTGGGCTTCAACCAGCGCTGCTACAGTCTCCTCAAGCCTGCTTAACCTCTCCTCAGTTCTCCTCTGAGCTTCAGCCAGTGCCGTTACAGTCTCCTCAAGCCTGCCTAACCTCTCCTCGGTTCTCCTTTGAGCTTCAGCCAGCGCCGTTACAGTCTCCTCAAGCCTGGTCAGCCTTTCCTCGCCTCTTCTCTGGGCATCTACAAGCTGCCGGATTATCTCCGGCAGATTTAGCAACTCCTCAGATAGAACCAGGCTCCGAAGTTCTGATCTCCACTCCGGATGTTCAACTAAAAGTTTAACAAGATCCATGTAATCTTTTATTGTGAAGGCCATTTCCTATCCCCTCGCTCATCCCAACGGACGAGGATATTTTAGCAGAGGGGCAAGGGGAAGTCAAGAGAACTTGCGCCCTTCGATCGAGTGTGATAAAATTACCGTGTTGGTAAGGAAAACAATCCAGAAGGGGGAATGAGAGATGCCTGCACCGAACAGGATTTATTTCCCTCAGATAGCCGCCGGCGGCTGGAGAGATTGGGTCGAGGTGGTCAACGTCGGGCCTAAAGAGGCAAAGGTTACAGCTATAGCGCGTGATCAAAACGGCAAAGCCGTCTGGTCGGCTGAGAAGAGCCTTATACCCTTCCAGTGCTGGGTTGTCCCGGCCGAAGGGGTGGCCGATAGAAGAGGAGACGTCTCGCTTCAGGTCATGAGCGATCAGCCGATATTGGGTGAGAGACACTGTCACCTTGGTACCCAGGTCCTGGACTTTCCCGGCGCTGCTCCTGAGTTAGGCACAGCGGGCAAAAGGCTTTTCTTCGCGGAGGTCGCGTCTTACATAGGTGATTTCATCAGGTTTCTCAACCTCGGTGAGGCAGACGCTATAGTCAACGTCATAGCGCATGATCGAAACACGGGCAGAGTGGTGGGGCAGTTTTCGGGCAGGATCAGGCCAAGCGGGTTCTGGACGCTTTCCGATGCCCAGATCAGAAACGTCACGGGAACGCTCGAGGTGGTCAGCACACAGCCGATCGTGGGCGAAAGACACTCCCACTATCAAGGAGGTAAAAGCGCCGTCGGCCAATACGGACAGGTGATAGACGGCTCGTTGGGTGAGCCGAAAAGGATCTTCTTCGGCCAGATAGCTCCGGGACAGTGGTACGATTGGGTGATATTGACTAATGTCGGGCCGAAAGAGGCGAAGGTCACCGTTATCGCCAGAGATCAAAACGGCAAGACGGTGTGGTCTCAGGATAGAACCCTCAGGCCCTTCCAGTGTTGGGTACCACCCGTGGATCAGGCTGTCAAAAACATAGATGTCTCCCTGGAGGTCAGAAGCGACCAGTATATCGTCGGCGAGAGACATCAGCACGGCGGCACACAGGTGCTTTCCTTCCCAGGGGCCGCTTTGGAGCTGGGTTCCGTCGGCAAGAGGCTCTTCTTCCCCGAGGTCTACTCCGGCGCCTACGATTGGTTCAGGTTTCTCAACGTCGGCGAAGCTGACGCCATCATCACCTTCGTGGCCCGCGATAGAAACACCGCTCAGATAAGACATCAGTTCTCCGGCAGAGCCAGACCGATGGGGTTCTGGACGGTGCCCGACGATAGGCTCAAGGATGTGACCGGAACGGTCGAGGTGGTCAGCACACAGCCGATCGTGGGCGAAAGACACATGCATTATCAAGGATGGAAGACGGCGATAAGCCAATACGGACAGGTCATAGAGGTGTGAGGATGACTTCAAGGGAGAGGGTCCTCCTGGCCCTCAATCATAAAGAGCCGGATAGGGTTCCGATACACGATTCACCCTGGGGCACCACTGCAACCAGATGGCATAGGGAAGGGTTACCCCAGGGTGTCTCCCCACACCAGTACTTCGGATATGAATTCGTCGGCTTCGGCGCCGATATAACACTCCAGCTTCCAACCGAGGTGATAGAGGAGACGGAGGAATACAGGATCGTGCGCGACTCGGACGGAGCTGTGGTCAAAAACTGGAAACACCGTACCTCTACACCCGAAAAGAGGGATTTCCTCATCAGAGACCGCAGGACTTGGGAGGAGTACAGGGAACGGATGACCTATAACGACTCCAGGATAAATTGGAATGCCGTTGAATCGTGTAAAAAAGCGCGGGAACAGGGATATTTCGTAACCTTCAACGCGGCGGTGGGTTATGACAGGACCCAAGGCCTGGTCGGCTCCGTTAATCTGCTCATGGCGATGCTGGATGATCCGGAATGGGTGAAAGATATGTTTCGCGCCAATGCCGAGCTCGTGATCGCATGCGCCGAGGAGATGATGGCAAAAGGATTCGAGTTCGACGGCGCTTTCCTGTTCGACGATAACGGATATAGAAACGCCACCCTCTTCTCCCCGGCCGCATATAAAGAGCTGCTCTTCCCATATCACAAGATGCTTTGCGATTTCTTCAAGAGCAAAAACATGCCGATTATTCTTCATAGCTGCGGCTGCGTTAGGGCATTCGTGCCGTTTTATATCGAGGCGGGGTTCACATGTCTTCAACCGTTGGAGGTGAAAGCGGGGATGGACCTCATCGAGCTTAAAAAATCATATGGCGATACATTGGCTTTTATGGGCGGGATAGACGTGCGGAAAATGGCTGCTGAGGACCCGCGCGAGATCGAGGAGGAGATCAAAACCAAAATCACCTTCGCCAAAAAGGGAGGCGGCTATATCTACCATTCCGATCATTCCGTTCCCGATAACGTCAGCTTCGAGAGGTATAAATACGTGATCGAGCTCGTCCATGAATATGGGGCATATTGATGCCATCCTCAGTTTGAGAAATCGGCTTCGCCGTCATTCTAAATGACTATAGATGATAACGAATGACCGTTTCAGCATGGCGGGGAAAGGAGGGCATCCATGTTATGGGGGATGTTATCCTTTCTTCTCTTCATCCCCTCCATCTTTATCGACCTCCCCGATCTATGGGGGGTTCCGGGCGAGGATACAACCGCTGAGGTGAGGGTTGATCTCGGGGGCGCTATCGCCTGTCAGATGATTCTCTCCTTTGATCCAGACCTCGTATCATGCGATGGGGTTGAAGCTGGGAAGATGGTTCCCCAGGATGCCCTCCTCCTCAGCGCTTCCGGAACCAACGGAATCAGGGTGGCTCTCGCCTCTCCTGTGCCGATGGAAGAGGGTGAGCTGCTGAGACTTCATCTGATCCTATCCGGGGAAGCCGAGCCGGGGATGAGGGGCGAGATATCCGTCGAACGGCCCCTGTTCGATGAGACGATAACGCCGGAGATCGATTCGGGTTCGGTGACCTTCCTGCACACCATCTCGCTAAATCTGCGAGCCGGTCTAAACCTCATCTCAATCCCCCTTGATCCGCCCGATGGGATGAAGCTTGGAGATCTGGCCGATATGATAGGGGATGATCTGAACTGTATCATTCGCCTCGATCCATCCGATCGGAGATTTAAAATCTACAGGCCCGGGCAGGAGGATCAGATGGTGGATGGAAGCGAAGGATATCTGATCTCAGTGAAAAGAGCCAAACATATCGAGCTTCGCGGCATGCCTTGGAGGCGGAACGTTATCGAGCTCAGGAGGGGATTGAACCTGATCTCTGCCTATCCCGCCGCAAGGTTGGGATTGAGAATGGAGGAACTGTCAAGGATGTCAGGAGGCCAGATCTCCGCCATCATCTGGATCGATCCCGAAACGGGGAAATTCAGATCCTATATCCCATCCCCCGGCAATACCTTAGGTGAAACCCTCATCTCCCCCGGCCTGGGATATATCATCATCGCTCGCGGCGACGCAACTGTGAAGCTCGGCGAATCTGAAATGAAGGGGGCCGAACATCATATCCCGATCAGCAGCTATGGATCCCACGTGTTCCGGTCGCCTGGCGGAGCGCAATCCGAGACGGATCTGATCAAGATGGAGAACGCCGTTCAGATGGAAGGCGAGGTCAAAGCGGTCTATGATGGTGATACCATCTCGGTGCTCCTGGATGATGGGAGGAAAGAGGTTATACGCCTGGTTGGGATCAATGCTCCGGAGATAAACGGCCCCAACGAAAATCCCGAACCTTTTGCTCTGGAGGCGAAATCCCTATTGGATAAAACGTTGGACAAGCGCGTGATCCTCATGATGAGCTCCGATGAGAGGTTCCAGCGGGATAATTATAACAGGCTGTTATGTGTCGTGATATGGGAGGGCGAAAACCTGAATGCTACCCTGCTGAGCGAGGGACTCGCCTCCAGGATGTTCTTCAGAAACAGCATGCTGAACTTCTCCGCCTGGGAAGACCTGGAGGTGAAGGCGAGATCGGAGCGCAGAGGTATCTGGTCGAATCTTCTCTCGGAAGGGATCGTCCTAAATGAGATAAATCCCAACCCTGGATCGGTGAGGGACTCTCAGGGTGAATTCATCGAGCTTTATAATCTAAACGGGTATCCGGTGAACGTCGGCGGATGGAAGCTGATAACCACATCGAGGGAGATCGAGCTGCCGGAAGCGGTCATCCCAGGCCATGGATATCTGATCCTGGCGCGAACGGACGAGGCGACGTTTCGCTCGATATACCCCTCAGTGCCGCCGGACGTTACGATCCTTAAATTGAAGGGATTATCTCTGATCAACAGCTACAGCCCTGCCGAAGGGCTTGTGCTCTGGCTTAAGGACGATGTGGGTAGGGTTCAGGATGGGCTTATCTACAGGTTAAGTTGGGATAAAAAAGGTGCGGACGGCACCGATAGGACGCTTGAAAGAAGATGTTCCCAGGTGATCAACGTCGGCGATAGCTCCATCGGCGGAGGAGATGACGCCAATTGGGACCCGAGCTTGGAGCCGTTTGGAACCCCGGGCTTTCCGAACTCGATCGGACCGCCTGAGATGGGGGATGTCAGTCTCAACGGTGAAATCACCGCATACGACGCCTCTTTGGTGCTTAGATATATCCTCGGATACGAAAACCTTTACATGATACAGATCCGATCGGCCGATGTAGACGGTAACGGAAAGGTCGAGAGGGAGGATGCGGCGATCATATTGAGAAAGGTCGTCGGTCTGATCCGACCTTGAATTCGGAGGCTTGAAATTGTATATTGTGGAGACAGATTACTCGAGCCGGTGGGTGTGGGATGTATATAGCCAAGGTTATCGGTAAAGTCGTATCAGTTGCCAAACATAGCGCTTATGGGAGCCGCAAGCTGTTATTGGTTCAACCTGTGGACCCACATACGATGGAGCCCCATGGGAAGAGCACGATAGCCATCGATTATGTCGGGGCAGGTGAAGGGGATATAGTCATGGTAGGGGCAGGACCGGGCGTTGCGAGAGAGGTGTTCAAGCTGGACTGTGCGCCCATAAGAGAATTGGTCATAGGTATAATAGACAGGGTAGATCTGGCGGATGGGGCGGAGTGAGATCCGCCCCGTGATTATTCCTCCTCTTCCTCGGGCTTCTCCGTTATCACCGATTCGGTGGTGAGCAGCAAACCTGCTATGCTGGTGGCATTCTGCAAGGCGGTTCTGACGACTTTGGTCGGGTCGACGATGCCCGCCTGAATCAGATCCTCGAACTCGCCCTTTTCGGCGTTGAATCCGAATCCACCCTCGCCCTCTTTGACCTTTCCGACGACCAGAGATGCGTCGGCGCCGGCGTTCTCGGCTATCGTCCTGATCGGCTCTTCAACAGCCCTTTTAATGATCTCGACACCGATCTGTCGATCATCATCGAGTTTCAACTCATCCAGTGCCGGCGCTGCCCTGAGAAGGGCGACGCCTCCTCCTGGGACGATTCCCTCCTCTACGGCGGCCTTTGTGGCCGATACGGCGTCTTCCACACGTCCTTTCTTCTCCTTCATTTCGATCTCGGTCGCCGCCCCGACATTGATCACAGCCACACCGCTGACCAGCTTCGCCAGCCTCTCCTGAAGCTTCTCCCGATCGTAATCCGATGTGGTTTCCTCGATCTGCTTTCGGATCTGCTGTATCCGGAGTTCGATCTCCTTCTGGTCGCCTTTTCCTCCGACGATAGTGGTCGAATCCTTATCCACCACAACCCTATCGGCCCTGCCGAGCATTCCGATCACTACGTTTTCGAGCTTGATTCCCAGTTCCTCGGATATGACCTGACCGCCCGTCAGGGTGGCGATATCGCCGAGGATGGCCTTCCGTCTTTCACCGAAGCCCGGCGCTTTAACGGCGACGCAGTTGAGGATACCCCTTATCTTGTTGACGACAAGGGTAGCAAGCGCCTCTCCCTCGACATCCTCCGCGATTATCAAAAGGGGTTTGCCCTGGTGGACGACGCTCTCAAGCAGAGGGACGAGGTTCTCAGCCGAGCTGATCTTACCCTGATATATCAAAATCAAGGGATCTTCGAGGACAGCCTCCATTCTGTCGGGATCGGTGATGAAATAGGGGGAGAGGTAGCCTCTATCGAACTGCATCCCTTCGACGAACTCCAAGGTGGTCTCAAGCCCTTTGCCCTCCTCAACATTGATGACCCCTTCGCTTTTGACCTTCTCCATCGCCTCAGCGATGAGTTTACCGATATGCGGGTCGTTATTGGCCGAGATGGTAGCGACCCGCTCCACCTGTTCGTTGGTTTCAACCGGGTGGGACATCTCTTTGAGCTTCTTGACGATCGTTTCGGTAGCTATATCCATGCCCCTCTTGACCGTCATCGGATCCGCGCCGGAGGTAATCGCTTTGATCCCCTCATGGATCATCGCCTGGGCCAACACGGTGGCAGTTGTGGTTCCGTCGCCCGTGTCGTCGTTTGTCTTGGTCGCGGCCTCTTTGATCAATTGAGCGCCGACGTTCTGATATTTATCCTCAAGCTCTATTTCCTTAGCGATCGTAACGCCGTCATTCGTTATAACCGGGGGGCCGTACTTCTTCTCCAATATGACATATCTGCCTCTCGGCCCAAGTGTAACCTTTATGGTGTTGGCCATTATATCGACGCCGCTTCTCAGGGCGTTACGCGCCTCGGTGTCAAATATTAACTGCTTCGCTGCCATATCTGAATCCCTCCTCACTCGATTATCGCCAGAATATCGCTTTCACGCATGATAAGGAGCTCTTTCCCCTCGATTTTAACCTCCGTCCCGGCGAACTTGTTGTAGAGGACCCTGTCTCCGGGCTTAACGGCCATCTCAAGCCGTTTACCGCTTTCCAACGTCCTGCCGGGGCCGACCGCCACGACCTTCCCCTCGATCGGACTTTCTTTTGCGGTATCGGGGATGATAATAGAACCTATCTTCTCCTCCTCCTTTTCGACGGGCTCAACTACAACTCGATCGGCAAGCGGTTCTATCTTCATCGTTCTCCTCCTAATCCCATGGGTGTTATTAGCACTCATCTTAAGAGAGTGCTAACAGCGATAATTAATTATATCATTCGCCACCCGATCAGTCAACCAGGATGAGAAGCTGGCAGAATACTCCATTCTCCACGCTCCAATCTCCTCTTATCACTTCTGACATCCATCTCGCTTGCGTATGAGAAGACGTTTCAGCTTCCCGCCCTCATAGATGTAGGCTTTCCGACCTTTGAAATACCGCCTGTAGATCTCCCTCCAATCGCTGTTGGTCAACCTCCATACCTTGGATGGCCCCAGCTTAAAATAAACTATGTCAGCCTTTTGAAGTGTTTCGAACGGATAATCCCCCAAAGGAGCGCTCCTAGAGCGCGGAATGAAAATAACGGCGTTATGTATCTCTTTCCCCTTAACCAGTTTCGGAAGCTTCTGATAGACGTCGCTCCAATTTCTGAAAGGACGAGCGAAGAGGATATAAGAGTAGACCGTATTGGCAGTCAAAGCGCAGAGAAGAAAAAGGATCAACACCCCTCCGATCATCCTGACCGGCTTCGACGACCTGCTGCCGAGCGATCTCAGTCCTCTATATGTTATGATCATTCCCCTGGCGATGAGGGGGATTATCCCCAAGAGCGTACACTCGGCATAATACCTGGCATTGACCGGTGTGATCCCCCATGTCGATCCTTCAAAATAAAAGAAAGAGTAGATGAAAAGCGTCATCAGAAAAAGGGAGATGAAGAACAGATCATATCTATTCCGCGATCGATGGATGAACGGTAGCAGCATCAGGATAATCGGAAAAGCAAGCGGGATGACCCTCAAGACCAGAAGCCTTTCACCCCCCCTCCAAAACGAGCGAAACAGATCGGGACGGTAATATCCCCATCCCAGCGTGTTAAAACTCACACATGGTATCGTATGTCGCCAGATCCTCTCAAAGGCCCATTTGGGCGTGAAGATGAAAGCATGTTCCAGGTCGGGATCATACCCCTCGCTTCTTCTGCCGAATCCCATCCTATCATAAGGCTGAGCTGCGTTATGGGTGAATTTAAAGGGATTGCCGGTGAAATACAGGTTCCATGCCATCGTAAGCCCGATCATAAACGATAAGGGAATCAGGGAAAGAGCGATTAGCTTTATCAGCCACGCCCTCTTCGGCGATCGAATCAGATGGTAGATCAGAAATCCGGCTCCACAGAGCCCGAACGCCACCGCCGGAACGGGTCGGGTGTTAAAGGCATATCCGAGGCCGAAGCCCGAAAGAAAGGCATAGATCCACCTTCTACTCCTGACCATCCTGAAGAGGCCGAGCAGGAAAAGCGCAAGGTAGAACCTGCTTACGGGTTCACTGAACCAGGTCGCCCCCATGCCAAGCGTTGCGGGGGATATAAGTCCTAAAATGGATGCCAGCAGAGCCGTCCCTTCTCCATATGCCTCCCTGACTATCAGGTAAAGCAACCACAGCACAAAGCCGGTCATTATGGCGGGGATCAGCCAAGGGGCATTTATGAAAACCCCTGGGGTTAACATCAAGGCGTTTCCGAACGGATATTTCGAATACCACTTGCCGTTGAGGATGTTTATGTGGGGGGATGGCGAGAGACCATATTCGGGCGGGGCGGGCAGACAGAGTTTTCCCCTGGCGAAAAGCTTCGCCTGAAACAGATATGAGGCGGTATCAGGTTCGAAATAGGAGAGATCAAAGTAAAGCCAGCTTAAAAGCAGGGAAAGGATGAACCCTGAAAAACCGATGGCGATCACCCAGGTCGCTCGCATCTCTCACCTCTCTTGACTGTTTCCCCATCTTAGTGTATGCTAATCCTCAGGTAAGGTCAAGCCTGACGAATAGGGGTTTTCAATGATTTAAAACCGCCGAGACAGGGAGAACGGAGAGATTAACTTTTTGTGGCTATTTCAAAGCGTTGAAAAGCCCTTGAATTTGACTTCCCCCTAGAGGAAAGGTAAAATTTTAACGTGAAATCTCGGATAGGAGGTGTTTTAAGATGCGAAAGGATGTCTTTTTCCGTGTGATGCTTTTAGCTGGGATGCTGATCTTTACCCTGCCCTGTTGGTCCGACTTACAGAACGGACTGGTAGGATACTGGCCTATGGACGAAGGTAACGGCGACAAGGTTAAGGATGTCTCCGGTAACGGTCATGACGGAACGGCTAAAAACACCAAGTGGGTGGATGAGAAGTATGGCAAGGCGTTGGAATTCAACGGCGTCGATTCCATAGTTGATATCCCTTACTCCCAGGAGATGACGCCGAAGGAGGGGGCGACGATAGCTGCCTGGGTCTTCCCGACCGATATGACTAGAAGCTGTATATTCGGTCAATTCGAGGGATATGGCATGGCCCTCTTCACGGGTTTGAAACTCAAATCGGTCATATGGGGTGATGACTGGGTGAGCGATGTGACAATACCGGTCGAACAGTGGTCGCACGTGGCGATGACCTGGGATGTGAAAAGCGGTAATAGGCGGATGTTTCTCAACGGTAAGCTCGTGGATGAGAAGGGTGGAGCGAAGCCGATACCCAACGTTCAAAACCATTTCGGCATAGGTCTCTGGGTCGGCTGGCCTGCTGCTTGGGGCGACGATATGTTTAAGGGTATTATCGACGAGGTACGTTTCTGGAATAGGGTATTGAGCGAGGGCGAGATCGGTCAGGCAACTCAGCCCGCCGCCGTTGAGCCTTCCGGCAAGCTTCCACTGATATGGGGTAAGGTTAAGTCAAGGTGACCACAGAACAGGCGGCTCTCGGCGGAATTTGATCGCTGGATAGCTGAGCAAGGCGATCCCGGCGCGTCCGAGATCAGTAATCCCACGCCTCCCTTCTCAGCTCTCCGGAGCAGATCACCCTGGCATCCCCCTCCAGGTAGATATCCCTGGCGTTTTGACCTTCAATCTCGAAATACACCTTAAGGAGGAACCCGCCGCGGGTATGCATCTCCACCGGAGGTTTCACGTATCCCAGGAGAGCGCCGACGATAGCCGACGCGATCGATCCCGTGCCACATGCGAGCGTCTCATCCTCCACGCCTCTCTCATAGGTTCGGATCAGCATCCTGTGTTCATCGATGGGTTTAACGAAGTTGGCGTTGGTTCCGGCGGGCGCGAACTCCTCATGGTATCTCGTCTCCCTGCCGAGCTTTACCACATCAACCTCCTCGATGTCGTCGAGGAGGAAGACGACATGTGGGACGCCGGTATTGATGAAGCTGACGATATGTATCCCATCGGAGAGCTTTAACGGGAAGTTCAATCTCACCCCGCTCGGATCGCTCATCCTGACCTTAACCCTATCCCCTATGATCTCGGAGTCATATATGCCGGCCACGGTCTCGAATCGCATCTTCTCCGGAGCGATGCCGTTCAGGTATGCGAAACGCGAGATGCATCTCGCGCCGTTGCCACATGTTTCAGCTTCGCTCCCATCCGAGTTGAAGTAACGCATCCTGAAGTCGGCCACATCCGAATCCTCCACGACCAACAGCCCATCGGCGCCTAAGGAGACCCTTCTCCTGCAGACGTTGATGATGAACCTTCTCAGTTCCCCTTCGTCCTCGGGCAGCTTACGGCTTCGGTTATCTATTATGATGAAATCGTTCCCTGCGCCGCTCAGCTTCATGAACGGTATTCTATCCAAGGCACAACCCGCTTTCACCCGCACGGCGGGTGAGACCGGGTTTACCCGCCCCCGGTCAAGGCTGTGATTCGGTTATCACCTCTCCGCGGGCGTCCCGCGGATCGATCAAGATACATTTTCTCCCCTTAAAGCAGATCTTCAGATCAGGCAGGTCGAACCTCCTCAGTATCCCCCAGGCCATCACCTTGAGGTTATAGAGGTCCCGATTATAATCTTTAGTGTTGACCAGGTCACGATATGAGCGGAGCATGTTATGAAGCTCAGCACGGCATATACCATCCTCAAGCGCCGCGGCGTAATAGGCCCATACGGCGCCGGCGTCCACCCCGACGATCCCTATCTCCTCAACGTCGTCTCGGCCCGCAAGATAATCGTAGGCCCTCAGCACGTCGAAGACCCTCATTCCGAGGGTGGATCTCTTCAGCATCATGGCATCGCATCCGAGCTTATACTCGGTGGCGTGAGGTTTGCCGTCCCTGTTGACCGGCCTCACCTGCACCGCTCCCACGCCTCGGACGTCGAAGACGAAAAGCCTCCTGCCCTCCTGGAGCATATCCTCAAGCATCTCCTTCCTATGAGGTATCTCCAAGGTGCCGTTCTCGAAAACGACTATATCCGTGCGGACCGGATGGATGTTGGGATGGATCATGACGCCGGTCACGACGATATCGGGCTCGCTGAAGAAGAAGATCTTCTCCGCCTTGAACCCCTCCGTCTCACCGTCCCAGATGATCCTCGGATGGATCGGCTCGTTTCGCAGCGAGAGGTCTATCCCTAAAACCTCAACGACGGCATCTCTCAATTCGTCGACGTCGCGTATGGGCTGGGGCGGACAGTTCCGCTCAACCCACTCCCTGTTCAGATCGAAGACGGTCCTGGCGTTTGGGAACATGTCGAGCACGAAGCCTTTGGGCGTGCACCAAAGCTCTTCAGGCGGTAAAGTTTCCGGCTCACCCGTCTTGAAGTTCGGTTCCTCGCCCTTCAGGTGTTTTTTGAACCAATTGACGGCGGCCTGGCGCAGGTAGGGTGAGTATGCGTGTCTGGTGGGAGCTATGGCGATATCGACCTTGTCCTCGGCGCCGTAGAGCGCATAGATCCTTTTCGCCCGCCTGAGGGTTTCAAGGGTGCCCTCTATGGGGAAGTAATCGTAGGCCGCCGCGCCGATCAGAACGGGCTTGGGCGCCATGCCGGTGACATAATCGTCATGATCGGGGCCGTCCACGAAACATCCCCTGATTATCTGCTCGCTATCCTGCGACTGCCCCGTCTTCATGTACGATTCGAGGGTCATGATGAAGGTGCACGGCACGGCCGCTTTAAAGCGAGGCTCGATCAGCATCAGGTAGCTCGACTGCGTTCCGCCGCCGGAGTTACCCGTCAGGCCGATCCTGTTCAGGTCGACCTCCTCCCTCGTCTCCAGATAATCCACCCCCCTGATCACATCCCATATGAAGACCCTCGCCAGATTGGCCCCGCTCACGACATATTGTAGCCCGGCATATGTATGTTCATCCGTGCAGTGCTTGATCCTGACCTCCCCGGTCTGAGGATCGTAATACTGTTTCATCTCCCCCTGTCCGGGGGGATCGATAGCGAAGGCGACGAAACCGTTTTTCACCAGATCGACGCATACCGCTTGATAGACCGGATAGCCCTTGCCTAAGTCGCTGTGGCCGTGGACGAAGACCACGGCCGGAGCGGGGGATTTGAGTCCCTTAGGGATGTAGAGGGCGGAGGTGACATAGAAATTCGGGAAACTCTCGTAGATGATCTTCTCGATGACGAAATCCCCCCTGTCTATCGTTCCGGTGCATATGGGGTTGAGCGGCGTCTTTTCCTCCGGCAGCCCCCCTATCGCCTCTAGAAAGTTACGCCGCACGCGTTCACGTCTCCTCTCAAACTCCTCGACTGAGCTTATCCTCTCCTTCTCCTCAAGCTGAAGGGTAAAGGCCCTCTCAGCTTGAACCCTGAGATAATGCACCATCTGGTCGGCCACATCGTAGTAGCCGTCCACGTGGGATGAAAAGGTGATCATCTTCCACCTCCGGTTAACCTCGAAAGAATCTCTCCCGCCTTTATCCGGGCGGTCTGCACGGCGTCGGGATCGGGCATGAGATGGGTGGAGTAGCGCCCACCCCTGTTCGGGATTTGAACCAGGGACCGAATCCGATCCAGCGCCCTCCTCGCCTCCTCGTTGCCAGCCTCGGCGTAACGGCTCAGGGCGTTGAAGAGCTCATAGTCCTCCACACCGTCCCGAACGGCGAGGATGCGAATGCTAGGCACGGGCCCTTTCAGTCCCACCCTCCTCCCCGGATATGCCAGATACCCGTCGCCGTTGGGATACCTAACCCATCTCCACTTCTTCCCCTCAGCGCTTTGGCGGATATATCTGTGCCATCCCCTATCCCAGGGGTCATACGTCCACCATGAAACGCCCCAGAACTCATATCCTGAGACGTCGTACTTGAAACAGAGCCACGGCAGAAGCCTCTCTATGGCCAGATATGGGGTATCGATGCACATATGTCCGTCGGTGGTGAACCACATCTTGAAGCCTTTCTTCCTGAGATACCGCATCCGATCCACCGGACATGACCCGTGCGGGCCGATGCCCCATATGTCCAGATAACCCTCCCATTGGGGCACGAAGGCCCAGGTGCTCGAGTAGATGGGGAGATCCGGCTCGAATCTGTGTGCCATATCACAGAGCCTCTTCATCTGATCGATCACATAATCGTGTCTGTAGTGCGGCTCGTCGGAGATATAATAGATCGCCTTTGAAAACCACCCGTGATCCTTGAGGTGATCGGCGAATCCTTTGTAGGCTTCCCCGAAGGCTTTTTCATATCCATCGCTGAACGGCTCCAGGCCGAACAGAGGTTTAGGCTTATAGGCCCAGCCGAAGGCATAAAAGAAGGGCAGATAGAAGACGTTCATCTTGAGCTCATCGAGACAGAGACGAGCCATCTCGTCGAATCTCTCGGTCTCGATCAACACATGTCCTCCCTCATATCTGAAGACCGGTTCCGGTCTGATCCATCCGGGTGAGATGCGGTATTCGGCTAGGAAGCGATACCATCTCCTGAGCGATTCCGCATCCGGCATCACGTTCCATCCCGGCCCGTTCCTGAGGTCGAATATCACCTTCAGGCTGTTTTGGCAGGGCAGGGCGAAACGCCAGACATGCACGACGATGGGGATCTCGATCGGATCAACGGCTTTGGCCTCTATCCTCACCTTTCCCCTGTAATCGCCCGGTTTGGCCCCTTCCGGCACATGGATTACGATCACAACGGGCACGGTCCTATTCGGCGAAAGCCTAAAGGATTTCATCGGCATCAGGGGATCGGGCCATTCACCCGTCCAGCCGTCGCTTCCGCCCTCACCTTTGGGGATGAACCTGAACTGCGGGGGAAGATCGGTGGAGTAGTAGGCGCTCGGGCGATCCACCTTCACGTAACCCACGAGCCAAGGCTCTGGATCGGGAAGTTTACCTCCCTCTTTGTTTTTCACCTCGCTTACCTTAACCTCCACCCCATCAAGCGCTTTTTTCGATCTGAGGCCGATCTGGATCGTCTCGTACTCGTTCCTCGCGGCCCATACATCTATCCTCTCCGGAGCGGGCTCGGGCGGGGTATCGGGGAAGATCTTGATCAGAGGATTCACCGGCCATGCCATCAGATCCGAACCGACTTTCATCTCAGATCTCGACTCCAGATCGCCCGTGATCGCCCGTTTGATTTCGCCGAAGAAGATCCCGTCATGCAGTATCCTTCCCGGCGCGTTAGAGGTGAGATGTAGTTCGACAAAGGCCGTCTCAGGAGGACTGTGGATCAGGGCAGAGGTGAATCTCCATCCTTCGCCGGGGGATACCTGTGGATCGGTGCTGAAGGTGGGGGAATCCTTCGTCCATTTGTGATCCTTGTCGTGCCAGTGTCCGTGAAGCCGAACGGGCGAGGAACCCTCCTCGACCTTCACAAAACCGGCATAGAAATAAAGGGTGTTGGGTCTGGCCGGTATCTCCTGACGCCATCCGAGCCATCCGCCTTTAGCCCCTTCCGGTATTTCGATCATAGCGGCGTAATTCCCTATCCTGCCTCCTGAAACCCGCCTTCCGCCCGGATCACCCCTCCACATTTCGGGGAGCCCCTCGCCTTTCTCGAAGCTGGGGTTTCTCACCAGGTTGGCCGGGCTTGAGATCAGCTCCTTATAGCTCATCCTGCTGAAGCTCTCCTCCGACTCTGAAATGTAGAGATCGATCCGTTTCTCGCTTTTGGGCGCAAGGTTTGCCCTGAAGATCAGCATGTCCCCGAGCCTCATGTACGGACAGATCTCGTGATTTGCCGTGTCGATCAGGAACATGCCCAATTTGTCCTTGAGACGTGAAAAACGCCATATCACCTTGCGGAGATCAGCGACGAAGAGAGCGTTGCCGAGAGGTTTATCCTCGAAGTTGCGCACTATAATCGGGACGCGCCACCTCCACCTTCCTTGAGCCCATTTTCTCTCGCCTTTGATGGATCTCAGCTCGATAGATTTCTCCCCCACGAATCGGGCTTTCAACGGCGATCGATCCACCGGTTCGAGATCGGCATCGTCGAACCACGCTGCTCCCGTCCCATAGAGCACGGTTCCTACGTGGGCGATTCGAGCGCCTTCGGGCGCCGTGAACTGCCATTCTATCGGCCTCCACCCGTAGTTTCCCTCCCCGGCGCTGAAGACCCTGTTGATCAGCCATTCCCGATCGCCGAAGACATGTATGTACCATCCGGCCTTTCCTCTCACGTCCTTCGCCTTGACCCATCCTTTGAACCTGTATCTGGCTCCCGGCCGAAGGGGTATATCGCGTTGATAGAACTTCACCCAGGTCGGTTGGGCTCCGGGGTTGACGACGCACTTGACGCATCGTTTCCCGGAGTGAGCTGTCTCATCGGTCCAATAGAGGCGATGCGATTCATCCTCGCCGACCCTGATCCACTCGGATGGATCGTCACGGCCCACCTCAAAACCCCCGTTAATAAGCCCCGATTTGATGAAATCGGGCACAGGCCAGGCCCTCGGATTATGGGCATATATGAGATATCGAGCTTCACCGCCGGCCGGGACCCACACGGGGAAGATCAGCCTGTCGCCGTTTTGAAGCCTCCCCTTTCTCCTGGGCTCACCCTCGGCCGATCTGATATCGTAGAGAAGCTCCCTTCCATCCTCGTCGCAGATTCGGATCGCCTTGATCTCCTCGCCGGTTAAGGGGATATCGGTTCCGACGATCACCTCAGCGAATTCCCCCTCCAGGGGGTGATCGCTGGGATTTACCACCTCGACCGTCAGGCATCTATGCCAGTATCCCCCGCCGTCGTAGGAGAGCAAAGGGGTGCAGAACGCGATGATCATCCAGAGCAAGCGTATGGTTTCCATCATTCAACGCCTCCTAACAGCATCAAGCCTGGGAATTCTATCACCTTGATATGCTTATGTCAACGTCCTTTGAACCTCATCGAGGGTTGGAATGGAGGGTTGTGCGCCCATGCGCGTGACGGATATCGCCGCGGCTCCGCTAGCGAAGGCAACGGCATCGATCGGGGACATCCCCGAGGCGATGGCCCATGCGAAGGCGCCGTTGAAGACATCTCCGGCGGCGGTGGCATCCACGGCCTGAACCTTGGGTGCCCTGATGTGTAACGATCGCCCCTCCGACACGTAGAGCGCCCCCTCCTCGCCGAGGGTTACGATCACGTTTTTGGCCCCTCTTCTGATAAGCGCCTTAGCCGCCTCCTGAGCTGAATCCAGATCTCTGACCTCGATCCCTGAGATCGTCTCCGCCTCGGTCTCGTTCGGCGTGAGGAAATCCACCATCCTCAGCAGATCATCCTTCACTTCGGCGGCGGGAGCGGGGTTGAGGACAACCGGCACGCCGTTTGAGGCGGCGATCGAGACCGCCTCTTCAACGGCATCCATCGGCACCTCAAACTGGGTGAGTAGGACGTCGGCGGAGATAATGGCCGATTCAGCCGCTCGAACCTCCTGGGCTGAGAGCTTGAAGTTCGCCCCAGGGGCGGCGGCTATCATGTTCTGTCCGCCGGGGCCGACGAATATCAGGGCGACGCCGGAGGAAGAGGAGGGGTCACGGAGGATGTAATCCGTGATTATCCCCTCCCCCTTCAGGTTCTCCATCATCTGGTCGCCGAAAGAGTCCGCGCCCACTTTGGCGATGAAAGCGACCTTGCCGCCGAGCCTTGCAGCGGCGACGGCCTGATTCGCCCCTTTCCCGCCGGGCGCCGTCATGAACTCGCCGCCGAGGATGGTCTCTCCGGGCTTGGGCAGCCTCTCGACCTTAACGATCAGATCGGTGTTTGAACTCCCCACCACGGTAACCTTTGGTCTCATGAACCTCCTCCTCAGCGCAGGTCGAGGATGTCAAACGGCACGAAGCCGAGCTTGAAGGCCGGCGAATCGGGCCTGAGCCGGAAGTCATCCCTTTCAGGATCGACGAATCTCGGATCGGCCACGATGGAGTTGACGTCCATCCCCCTCTCCCGCCACTCATCCCAGCTCATGCTCCCGATTCGGATCTCACCGCCTTCCTCGCACCAGTACAGGTTTCGATCGAAGGTGAAATGGAGGTTGCTCAGGTTTCCAGCTATCAGGGCGCCCGATCTCCAGTAGACGATGTTCCGCTCGAAGGTAAAGCTCTGATGCTCCTCCGGACGGCTGCGCTGTATCTGATGATCCCTGGCGAGGGCGAAGATGTTGTTCCTCACGACGTTCTCCCTGCCGTAGTGCTGATGGAATCCCCCATGTGTCGTCCGATAGACAAGATTGTTTTCCGCCACGATATGCGTGCTGCCCTCGTCGAAGTATATGCCCCATCCGCCGTATCTCAGCCCAGCTATGTCGTGGAAGATGTTGTTCCTGATGATCGTCCCCTCCTGTATGCCCAGGGTGTAGATCCCCCCCATGTCGCTCAGGATGGGTCCGTCGCCGTTCGACCGGACACCGATGTGATGGACGTGGTTGTGCTCGATGATGTTTCCCCCGGCGAGCGAACGGCCATATCCCCATGTCCAGCCGACGGAGAATCCGCTGTAGTAGAAGTCATGGATGTGGTTGTGTGAGATCCTGTTGTTATAGCTCTGGCCTATCCAGATGCCGATGGCGCTGTGGAAGATCAGTCCTCCGTTGTAGATATGGCAGTTCGAAACCGTGTTGTCGTGGGTCTGCTCCAACTCGTCGTCCCGTATGACGGTCTCGCCGATCTTGATCCCCCCGGCACCGAGGTCGGAAACCGTACATCCCTCGATCCGATTGTATTTGCATCCCCTGGCGAGCTCTATCCCGTATGTGCCGAGGTGTTCCAGGGTGCATCTTTCGAAGGAGCAGTTTCGAACCCCATCACCCCAGATCGCTCCCGAGACGCCGACGGTCGCCTGGGAGAATCCGGAGCGATCGTCCGGAATGGGCCACTCGGTATGGGCGAAGACCAAATTCTTGAAGATCAGGTTCTCGACGAATCTCCCCTTCTCAGGTTCACCCTCCATCCTGATCAGTTGGGCCAAAACGGGCGCTATCACCTCAACCTCATCCATCCTCTCATCGGGAAGAGGCATGTAATAGAGCGCTCCATCTTTGGGATCGAGGTACCACTCCCCGGGCTCATCGAGCAGTTCAAGGGCGTTCTCGACGTAGTAGAGGTCGCCGGGATCGGGTCGGAAGACGGTCTTTTTGCCGAATGTCACGGTCTTCGCAGCCTCATCCACCTCAACTATAGGCAGGCGTGACTCCACCCAGCGGGTCATCAGCACGAGCTCAGCGTTGCCTATCGTCCTCCAAGCCCTGATGTCTCCCTCGTGAAATCTTATCCGCGTTTGCCCCTCATTCCATGGGGTTTGAGGTGAGACGCCGGGCACCTCGGCCACGGAGAGGTATCCTTTATTGGGGTGGCGTGCTCGCTTTCGCCTCTGACCGTTGACCCAGATCTGGCGGAAGAACCATTTCCCCTCCCGCACTTCGGGTATCTCAGCGGCCCACAGCCTTTTGCCGTTGACTGAGACCTCTTTCCATCCCTCGATCCTCCGTCCGCCGCTGATAATGGCCTCCTCGCCTGGATATGAGGAGTAGATGACGGGACATCCCTCATTCCCCGAATCCTCAGGCGTAAGCGCCAGGGGTTTTGTAAGGAAATGTATGCCGCCCCTCAGGTAGACGATGACGGGTTGTTTCAGCTTACCCTCCTGAGAGGTTTTCAGCTCACGGATGGCATCCCTCGTCCTCTCCAGGGAGGCGAAGGGGCCGTCCGTGCGATCTTCATCCGATACCGGCAATTTTCCGGACCAGGAGTCGTCCCCATCCGGAGAGACGTAAAAGGCTACCGAAGCCGACGCCGTAGCGATGTTCAGGCTTAGGATCAGATACAACATCCTGTCCCTCCTAAACGAACTGACATGTTTAGAATTATAACACACAAGGGGGAAAGGTGGGATAAAATTAAAGGCGGGCAACCAGCCGCGCAATTAACGATAGATCCCCCTGGTTTACGGTGAAGAAAAGCCGGACGATCTTCCTCGTCCGGCCTTGAATCCCTCTCAATCTACGAGCTCCAGGGAAGCCCTCTTGCCGATCTTAGCAGCGGCGCCGCTCAGGATCGTCCTTATCGAGTTTATCATTCGGCCGTTTTTCCCTATAACGTGGCCTATATCCTCGGGAGCGACCCTCAGTTCCAGCACCGTGCTTCTGGCGCTCTCAAGCTCGTTAATCTGGACCTGGTCTGGATAATCGACTATAGCCTTAACGATGTACTCTGCTAATTCCTTCAGCATAACCGACCCCTGTTCTTCGTGAGTTTTAATCTTCCATACATTATAATTATAATACGATTTGAACCTTTATTCAATCATTTTTTTCTCATCCTGTTCCTCATCCTCAGGCTGGATCTCCTCTTCCTCGCCATCCTCTTCCTCTAGAGGTTCGGAGGCTCTGAGGAATCTTACGATCAGATATCCTATGACCCCCAATCCGACCAACCCTATGAAGGTAAGGGCAAGGATACCCATCACCGCTCTCACGGCCTTTTCCACTTTCACGTGGGTCGGAACGTATTCCTTCTTCGTCACGACGATCCTGATCTCCATAGCCTCTGTCGTGCCGTCGGGTAGCTTCCTGAAGTATATAGGTGCGTAATACGTTCCCGGCTGTGCCTGAGCCTCCACCTTCACCTCGAGCCGAAAACTCACCTTAGTGACTTCCGCTCCCCCTTTGATCTTGGAGGTAACAAATACATTTATAGGTTTAACGATGATATGTTTCGATCGACAGATGGCCAAACCCTCAGGCGGTCCATATACATACATGCGTTTGTATACTCTGATGTGTCCTATGGGGATATATACATTGGCAGTGGGTCTGGGAAGGATAGGCGTTTTGGAAAGCTCTCTCTCCGCCGTGACCGTGTAAGGGGTGCTGAGGACAGCGAAGGAGGCCGGTGGGTTTAAAAAGAACAGAAAAATGAGGGTCAGATATAACCTCTCAGCCTTTCGACCTCCTAATCCCGTACTGCTTGATCTTTCTATGAAGATTTGTCCTCTCAATTCCCAGCTCCCTGGCCGTTTCGGTTACGTTCCAGTCATGTTCCTCCAATTTTCTCAGTATGAATTCCCTCTCGAAGGCTATTCTGGCCTCACGCAGGGTTTTACCCTCAAATGAGGGTTGGATTGAATCGGCCTCGAACAGTTCATCCGGCAGGTCGTCCACCCCGATGACCTGTGAGTCTGAGAGTATCACTAGTCTCTCGATCAGGTTTCTCAGTTCCCTCACATTTCCGGGCCATCTATACCTGGTGAACACCTCCATCGCCTCGTCCGACAGTTTCTTGATCGGTTTTTTGTTCTGTCGGCAGAAGATGGCGAGGAAGTGGTTAACTAGAGGAGGGATATCTTCGGGCCGGTCCCGAAGCGGTGGGATATATATCGGCACGACGTTCAGCCTATAGTAGAGGTCCTCGCGGAAATTTCCCTTCGCCATCTCCTCCTTGAGGTTTTTGTTTGTTGCGGCGATTATGCGGACGTCAACTTTGATCCACTTGGTTCCGCCCACCCTCTGGAACCTTTGGGTTTCTATCGCCCTGAGCACCTTAGCCTGAGTTTGAGGTGACATATCGCCGACCTCGTCCAGGAAGAGCGTCCCCTTATCGGCCAGTTCGAACTTCCCTTCCTTACGAGCGATCGCTCCGGTAAAGGCACCTTTCTCATGGCCGAACAACTCGGCTTCTATCAGATCCTTGGGTATGGCGGCGCAGTTGACCTCAACGAAGGGATATCCTTTCCGCGGGCTGAGGTTATGGATGGCCCTCGCTATCAATTCCTTGCCGGTTCCGCTTTCCCCTGTTATGAGGACATATGCGCTGGTAGGTGCGACTCTCTCGACGGTTTCGATCACTTTTCTCATCGGTCGACTGGCAGCGATGATCCTGTGCTGCTTCAATTCATCCATGATGATCCTATGCTGCATCTCCAGTTTGCGACGCTCTACGGTCTGACGGATTCTAGCGAGTAATCTTTCGAGATGAGGTGGTTTTTCGATGAAATCCACAGCCCCAAGCTCGATCGCCTTCAGGGCCATATCGATCGTGCCGTGGGCGGAGATCATCACCACGGCTATGGAGGGCCATTCATCTTTGATCCGTTTCAATGTCTCAATTCCGTCGATCCCAGCTGGCATAAGGACGTCCAGGAGGACGACATCGGGGTGGAACTCCGGTATTTTCTCCAGAGCCTCCTCGCCGCTGAACGCAATTTCCACCTGATACCCCTCGTCCTCCAGGACGTCCTTCAGGGATTGACATACGTTTTGCTCGTCATCGACTATTAAAACCTTATCACGCATCGTTACTCTTCTTCCCCTTCGATCTCCTCGATGGGGATGGGTACATCCTCGGTATCTATCTCAACGATGGGCACGGCCGATATGTTTAACACGTCCAGTTCCTCCTCTTCATCCTCCTCTTCTTCCAGCAGCAGTTCCTCCAGCTCCTCTTCCCCCGGGTAGGCGGGCTCGATCTCGGGTTTCCCCAGTTCAAAGATACGTATCAGGATCTTATCATCCTCTTCCTTGCCCGTCACAACGCACCTGAATTTGATCCCCTCTTTCATCTTCACCAATATCTCCTCGGCGATCGATGGATCGAGGTATCCTATAGGTTCGTCCTTCTGATTCAACACGGCTATAGCGTTGGGTTTGTACATATCCTCCAAACGTCTATACAGTTTCACCTCTTCGCCTGGAGAAGCGGTATGAGGGTAAAATTCCTCTGTACCGATCACCTCAGCTTCGATTGCGTCCTCTGGCATGCGGTAATTCCCTCCTCGGAGAGATTTGGCGGACGCTATTTTACATTATGTGCCCGGATTATTCAAGCATGGGCAGGATCAGGGGCTCGCGTTCCTCCTTGTATATGTTCCTCTCGCCTATCTTGAAGGTGACGGATTCGGTCGCCCATTGATTAACGGGGACGAGGTTGAGATCTTTGGTCGGCAGATCGACCAGCTGGAAGAGGTTATCCGAGGAGAAAAACTTGATCGGAGAGTTTGGATCATCCGGATTGAGCGAACTGAGATCCAACGGTTTCGTCGTAGCTATTACCTTCACCATCTCGATCCCCGGAGGGCCTCCCACCTCGATCTCGTAATCCCCTACCGATGGTATGGTAAATCGCTGGCCTGCCCTTACCAGGTTCTCCTTCTCATACTGATTCGGGAAAAGCACGTAGGCCTTTCCGCTGGTGGTTATGTCGAGGACGGTTATATAACAATCTCGCTCCGGTTGAACCGTGATTTTGACCGTATCGCCGATCTTATAGACCTCTTTATCCACTGAAAGATTGATCTTGAACGCTTGAGCGGGGTTTTTAATGGCGATGAGGTTTTTCAGGACGTATCCCATTTTCAGCTCGTCCTCGGTCGCCTTCTCGATCAGCTTCCTGCCTGCTTCAGCGAGCTTGCCAGGTGAGGATTTTATCTCGTAGGGTTGCCACGACTTGTTCAGGTTCACGTTTATGACCTTCATCCTTACCTTTAGCATCTTGCCGCCGTCGGTCTTGGAGATCCAGGTTTTGATGAACTTATCGGGCACGACGTTACGGTCAACCAGTTGAATGAACCTTTGTTTCTTAAGCGATGAGGTCATGGCAGATTTGAGCTGTCCCGCGAACCTCTTGAAAAGCGGTGAGTCCTCATCGGTTATCGGGTCTTCGAGGTAGATGAGGAGTTTAGAGGAGGTGATCGGTTTTGCGTACAAAACGGCTTTATCGCCCTGAGAGACGGCGCCGTCTATCAGCGTGGCGAGCGATTCGTTCTCGGAGAGGGAGACGATCTTCACCTTGCCCTTGCCCTGGCTTGTGAGCTGGGTGGCATCGGATGGGAAGATCGTGTAGATCGATCCCTCGACCATATCGTCCTTCTTCCCCAGGCTGAGCTTTACCGTTTTGCCGGATACGGACTTAACCAGGCCGTACGGTATGGTCGTCTCCACAGCTCCGACGAAGCTCTTCCCGACATAATCGCCCTCAAGCTGAGGGTCCTGCTCATATCCATCCGATTTGATGTGTTTTCTGGCGAAGGTAGCTGCCTCCTCCACCGTGATAACGCCGTCTTTGTTGAGATCCGCGGGCCCCGCCAATCCTTTCGTCAGATAATAGGTCAACAGGCCGTGTCCCACCTTCTGCGATTCGACGGCGACCTGATTCGCATCACAGGCCGAGACCAGAACCGTGTTCTCAAAGGTTTCCCTGAATCCGGTTAGACCCTTAGCCGACGCGAGGTAATCCTCATCGATGTAATCCTTGAATTTCTCCAGCTCCTTCCCCGTGACGTGTTTGATCGGGTTTTTCGGGTCCGGGTAATACTCCTTGACCGTGTTCCATATGGAGGCGTCCTTGGTGGCTGTGCCGGAGTGGCAACAATCCAGAACGACGATTTTATCGGTGGTGTTTATCTTATGGAACCATCTATCCAGCTCATCATCCCTTATGAAGGTTATATCGTACAATGCTGAATCATAGGCACACAGCACTTCATCCTTCCCATCCGCCTCATCGCCGTTATCGTCCGAAAGTTGTACGCCATGTCCACTGAAGTAGAAGATGGTCTTATCTCCAGGTTTCACCCTGTCGGCGAGCCACTGAGTTATGGCTTTCATTATATTCACCTTGGTGGCATCTTTGCTCAGCAGCACCTTTATGTTCTGCGGCTTAAACCCCGCCTTCTCGATCAGGATTTGCTTGAACGCCTTCACATCGTTCTCGCAGAAATTCAGTTTGGGTGTTATATACATGTAGTCGTTTATCCCGACCAAGACGGCATATCCCTCCGCCGAGGCATGGTGAAAACCGGAGGAGAGAAAAACCGTCAGCATGATCATAACCAAAAGACATACGCGTTTCATCACCGGATCAACCTCCTAAATTTTTATTCTCGTTCTTATTTCCCTTGAGTAGGGGCGAAAGATTTTTCGCCCGTACTATCTATGGCTAATTGTCCGCCGTCCATAGATCAGCTGTCATTTGTAGTCATTAAGTCATTTGGCTTCGCCGTCATTAATGACTACAAATGACGATAAAATGACCTATAAGCAGCGGACGGTAGCTTTAAAAATCTCTGCTACACTCAGCGATAATATGAGCGTTTATCTTTCATAAAGCAATCAATGTGCCAAGCTTAAGGTGGATAAATCCGGCACGGATCACATACGGTGTAGATTTTTCTGCACAGACCCCGTTCACTTAATCTGTCACCTTCACCTGTTATATTACATCGGCATTAGTGGGATGTCAAATTACCTCGACGTTCACTCGACCACCCGGCGAGGGCTTTTCAATGATTGTATGATTTAGTAACCAATGGTGCTAGTTATAGGCAGGAACGGGCGATAGAGAGATGAACGAATCCATTCTCATCAGCTTCCAACCCATTCCACAGAGCCAAGATGTTGAAAGCAGCCATTATGTAAGCCAAGTGAGCTTTGAAATACAGCCACACCCTGTGAGGGAGTTCCTTTATGTGACACACTTGGCTCAGCATGGAAAGGACAATCCCAATCAACATCCTCACGTTCCACTGACCTCCCTTGCAAACTTTCATATTTGGAGGGTCACCATCGCGGGAGTGGAAGCTTGTATCAACCAGAATTATCATTCTTCCATCGAATTTCTGGATAAGAGGGATAAATCTGTCTTTTGCTTCTTCCTTCCCTTATGGGATGGATGAACTCTATGCCGTAGCTATCAGCTACTCCCATGATGGTGGGGTCTGCCATGAACCGTTCTGTCCAATTGAAATGTGTCTTGAACAACCTGAAAAGTCTTGTCCTTTCAGGAAGATGAGGGAAGAGATGAAGATAATCCCTCTTGAACCATCTGTAGAATGCTTTTTGGCCTGCTCCTTTTATCGCGTAAAGGAGTCCTATTGTGCTGAGGTCACTGCGATCCACGAGTTTAAACTTCAAGACGTTTCTCCCGCTGTATATCCAATACGCCCTCCATCCCGACTATCCGCTGCACCATTCCTACCGCTATCTACAGGCCGAGAAAGTAGGCAGCGATGATCTCGTGGCCATGGACGCCTGGAACAGTCGACAGATCGACAAGTATCTCAATAACATCCGCGCCATGGAAAGGCTGGCGAGGATCCAGGACAAAATCGCCACGCTGGAGAAACATCAGGCGATCAACGAGGAATCGGGTTCGCCGACCATATCGGCGGAAGTGCAGGGCATCAGGATCGGCGACTGTGTGTTGATCACATCCCCGGCGGAGCTGCTCATCGAAATCGGCTTGAATATCAAAAAGGCCTCGCCTTACAAGTACACCTTCATCGTGCCTTTCTCCAACGGCTACATACACTATGGTCCACCAGCCGATGCTTATGACAGGGGCGGTTATGAAGTGACGGAATGCCTGCTGGCCCCGGAATGGCAGAAGATTTATGAACGGAAGGCCCTCGAGATCATCCATCGGCTGTGACTGATCGCCGCTCATAGCGTCCGATCATTGAACCAGAGACGCTATCGCCTCCTTCAGTATCCCCTCCGCTTCGGGTGACACGAAGGCGTCCGTCGGCTCGTAACCGCCCTCGGCGAACGATTTCGCCAGCGGTATATAGCCCGTGCCGCAGTCGCCGTAGCTCGCGACGGCCACGAAGAGATCGGGACGTTGCTCTTGGGCGAAGAGCTGATATTCCACGAACGCCTCGCCGGGCAGATGTAACAGGCAGACGCGACCGCCGATGTGAAGACATGTCAGGGAGATGGGGATCGATGACCGCCGCAGGTATGCCATCTGTAATGCGGCGCGAATGCGCTCCTTGACCGATTGAGCGGGATCAGTGATCTTCGCCAGCAGCGTAGGCTCATTCAGATCCTCGCGCGGCGGCAGCACAACGCCCTTCACACGCCATTCCAACTCATCCGCGGGTACCCGCTCGGCCTTTTCCTCAGAGGCCACCATCGCCCTGTAAATCCGATCGGTCAGGACGGGACGATTTTCGGGCGAGCCGTCGTTATACTTGCCCGGTGTGACGTTCCCCGCGCAGCCCGTGAAGTAGATATGTGGCACGTCCTCCTCCCGTGTGCGTCGTTCGCGCGCTAAGCCGACGAAATCGCTCGTCACCCATCCATCGCCGTAGTAACTACACGGGTGTACGGCGTAGTAATGCAGCGCCGCCAGCTTCTGTTCGCCGTTCCAGAACCTCACCGTCTTGAGATACGGATCGATCAATCCCTCCGGCTCGGCGCGCACAGCGGGATCCTTACACGCCGTCCAGCGGACGGCCTTCACCCTGCTGTCGGCTCCGAGGACGCGCCGATTGGAGGCGACCTTCTCCACCTTCGCCTGCCCGATGTCGATATGTGTGACGGGCTGAGTTGTGTGCAACGTTCCGCGTACCGCATCCGCAACCCGCTCAAGCGCTCTTTCGCACCACGCGATATCCATCACGTGCATCGGCACATCGTAATGGATGACAAGCTCCTCAGCCATATGATCGGGCCACGGCGCGTTATGTTGATGGATACACTGTACAGCCACCCTATCGGGGATAGTATCAGCGGCTTTTGCAAGCGCCTCGCGCCATTGGATATGGTCGCCGTTGCTGATCTCACACCAGTCCACGGCGCAAAGCACGATGGGATCGTCATCGCCGACCAATACCACGCCTAAGGCGTACAGCGGGTCGGAAACACCCACGACGGGATTCGTCCATCCCGCGCATAGCGGATGCCCCACCGGCGGCGTGACGTCCACGCGGAAAACCCCTAAGCTGAGCTTCCCCATGATCTACACCTCACCTTAGGTCATCATCTCCTCCGAATGATCGCCGCGCTCCACCCCTCCGGAAGACGCAGTTCGGTGAAGGTTTTTCCGTCACGCTCGATGAGCTTCGCGTAGCGCGACGCTAACTTTCGCTCCACCTCTCGTCCCTCGTCGTCGAACACGTGAACCTCACGTTCTGAGGCATCGTTCCACCCGAACAGACCGCTGCGGTTGGTGACGATGCGCTCCTCGCCGATGATGAAGCCCTCGTGTAATTCGATCGGGGCGATCGGGAACATATATCGGGTCAGGTGATAATGAGCCGGGATACCGACCTGCAGGTCATGATACCAGTAGTAGACGCAGCCGTAATCGAGCGCCCGGAGCATCGTCCGGTATGCGTCGGTCTCGTTTCGCTCCGTCAGATGATCGCCGAGAACGATGGGCGTGAAGAGGTGCGAGCGGACACAGTTGCTGATGGAGCCGGTCTCCACGAAGCGGGGGAAATGCAACCTTCGTCTCCGGTTTCGGCTTGACGGGAGCCCGATATTCGATCCGACCGTCCGCTATGACAAGCACATGTTTGATGCCGCCGCGTCCGGCGTTCTGAATAACCAGCTCGTTCTCCCCTTCCCTCAGCAGGTCGGTGACGCGCAGCGTAAATTGACATGCTTTGACGCCACGCAGCGCATAGCTCGGATCTCTATCCGTCGCCTCAAAATCGGGCGCGTAGGGAACATAAAGGTTGTCGATCTGAGCTGCGGACAACGCTCTCCCGTCCGCTATCGTCATGATCTGAGGTCGATCTAACAATCGCTTGCCGCCGATCGGTCTGCCGTTGAGCCACAGACGCGATGCCGCGTTGTAACCCGCCACTTTAGGATTATCAAGCCGTGCCTTGAGCATGAGAACCACCTCCAGTCCGGTGGGCGTGCGCGGCGCATCGAAACGGATCACATGCCTTTCGCCGGGCCTCAAACGGGCGGAGGAGAGGATATCGAAACCCCACCCGGTTTTCGATATGCCGATCAGCAATACGGCGATAACGACAGCCTTGACATATGACGCCGGAATCACGATCTCATCCTCTTTCCTTATTTCATCGATGAATTAAGCCCAACCTGAAGATCGGCATCGCCTCGGTTTTCGATCCTGGGCTCTCCCCTGAAGAGGTTGCCGTTTACGATCGCCGACTTCAGATCGCCGGAAAGCAGGAGATGGGCTTTATCGAGCCAGAAGGTCGAACCCTGGACGATGAGGGAGCCGCCCACGGCCTCTATGGCCGGATATCCACGTTTGCTGTGGTCCCATTGGCAGAAGTTGCATTGGGAGAAGGTCACCACGCCCCTTCCGGCTATCAACGCTATACGTTCGGCCGGGCCCCAGAAGCTGCAGTTGGAAAGCTGAATGACCCCTTCGTTCCCCTCCGCGACCTCAATCATCGCATCTGAACCCTCTCCTCCAACCCATTCGCCGTTGGTTATGAGCAGGCCGGGTCTCTGAGTCTGTTCCACCAAAAGCGCCCGCCAAGCCCAATCGGCGGCTATCCCCAGGAAGTTGCCGTTGCATGCGCCGTGCTCACTCTTAACGAAGTGATAGCCGATATGGCAGCCATAGCTGAAGGTGTTCAGATGATACTCCCAGTCGGATCGTCCTATCACGAACGCCTCGCAGTTTTCCCAGATATATCTCAAGAGCGCCTTCCAATCGGGGACGTTCTGAGCACCGGATCTGGCCCAGTAATGGGGGTTGAAATGGACGTTTTCAACCCTTCCTATATCGGTGCATCCATCTATGATGACGCCGATTCTCAGGGGACAGCCGAAGACGTTTCGGATGTAGTGTAGCTCGTGAGGACGGTTGAAATCGATTCCGATGTAAGAGTTGACGAGGGTGACGTCCATAACGGACGAGTGCATTCCACTGCCCCGAATCGCCGGTGGATACGGGATGACCTCCGGAACGGTCTGCTCCGGATAGAGGATCGTCAGTCCCCTGACGGCAGATGACGGGCTGAGCTCTATGAGGGCGGGACCACTCTGATCGCCCCGACCTCCATATGCGAGCAGAACCGTTCCCCGTAATCCTTCAGAATGATGGGGTGACCGCCACGTGCCGGTCAGCGTCACACCCGGAGGAACCCGCAAGCTCCCCTCAATTCTATATCTCCCGGCGGGCAAAAAGACCTCCCCGCCGCCCTTCTCGCCTGCCTTATCGAGCATCCCCTGAATCGCCTCAGTGGCATCCTTCGCTCCACCCTCGTAGGATGAGAGATCGAATCCGCCGAAGGTTAACATGCCCGTGAACAAGATATGCGCTATCATGGTTTTACCTCTCTTCCTCTTAAATGGTATTGTCAAACACAAAAGGCTGAAAGTATTATAATACCTGAAGGGGCAGGGGGAAATATTCCCCCCTCCACTTTCCTAACTCCAAACGAAAGG
>JAGGXZ010000148.1 GCA_021162805.1 Candidatus Poribacteria bacterium | reverse complement strand
TCATCTCTCTAACCTCCTCCCATCTGTTCACCGCCCAAAGCCACATCCCTCTTAGCGATCTCTCACCGCAGCCTGATGCCCGGATAAGCAGTGGTAATATCTTGTTAAGAGGGTAGATCCTCCACCGGGAGAAGCGGTAGTCGGTTATTTTGGACAGCCTGGCGAATAAGCTGTTGGGATGGACATATCTGCCCGCCACGAGCATCTTTCTCACCTCCTTCCTGGTGGTCTTTGCGATAGTATACTAAATCATACAATCATTGAAAAGCCCTAGGGGAACTTCAAGTAGGTTGCCTCGAGTTCCTCTTTGTTGTATCATTAGTTCCATCCCGGAATTCCGAATGGGAGGGCGCAGATGTATATTATGGTCATAGGAGCTCATCCGGATGATTCCGAGTTCAGCTGTGGAGGGACGATGATAAAGTTCGGGCGAAGAGGGGATGTCGTCAAGGCGGTTTCCGTCACCAACGGAAATAAGGGACATTTTGCCGATGAATATAAAGTCGATCCGGGAAAGCTAGCCGCGCGGAGGATCTCCGAGGCGAGAAAGGCGGCTGAGACGATAGGAGCCGAGTTCGAGACGCTCGACGTTAACGACGGGGAAGTATATGTAACCGAGGAGTTGACTGAGAGGATTGTCCGATTGATCCGTTCATTCGGTCCCGAAGGCGAGGGGCCTGATCTGGTGATCATAAACCGTCCCGTGGATTATCACCGCGATCATAGATACACCTCCCAGCTTGTGCTCGATGCGACCTATATGCTTACCGTCCCCCTCTTCTGTCCTGACACACCCCATCTGAGGAGAATGCCGATATTCGCTTATTGGTGGGATAGATTCGAGGAAATAAAACCTTTCAGGCCAGACATAGTTGTACCCATAGATGACGTTATAGAGCACAAGATCAACATGCTGATGGCCCATGAATCTCAGGTTTTCGAATGGCTGCCGTATAATTCCGGAAGGCTCGATCAGGTGCCTTCTGATCCCGAAGGTAGGAGGGAATTCCTCGCTCGCAGTGTCAGATCCAGAGGGGAAAGGGTCAAAGATGGATGTCGGGAGAGGATAAGGGAACTGTTCGGTGATCGGGAGATCAAATATGCCGAAGCGTTTCAGATAAGCCAATATGGGAGGCAACCAAGTGAGGAGGAACTGAGGGGATTATTCCCGATATGAGGTAAGGCCTTGGCCGTGCACCCGACTCCGACCAGCCGTCCCAAGCGTTACCCAGGCAGTTAGCTCCAGCCAGGTGCCCCCACGGCACACCCTAAGTCGCCTACCGTTGCTCCCTTCCGGGCCTGGCGGGGTTCAGCGACGTCAGGTTGCGTGGGACCCGACCTTCATCACCACTTACCTGGGCCAGACCTTAAGACGACATGGCCTCGGCCGGGAATTCAGCCCCGCTATAGCGGATTTCGGGTTACAGGGCACCGCTACCTCCCCGCCTAGCACGGCCAAGCTCATGAAGGCTTCTATGGCGGAGAGGGTGGGATTCGAACCCACGGCACGGTTACCCGTGCGCGTGATTTCCAGTCACGCCGATTCGGCCGCTCTCGCACCTCTCCGCCAGATTCTGTTTCAACGGATCAAGGACTTGGTGGAGCAGAGGGGATTCGAACCCCCGACCTTCAGAGTGCGATTCTGACGCTCTCCCAGCTGAGCTACTGCCCCACCTTAATTATTTTTTATGGCGGAGAGAGAGGGATTCGAACCCCCGGCACGGTTACCCGTGCAGCGGCTTTCGAGGCCGCCCGATTCGACCACTCTCGCATCTCTCCGCCCTATCTCCTCTTCCTAAAAAACCCTCTTAAAAGCTCAAGGCTCTCTTGAGCCAAAACGCCGCCGACGAACTCGACCTGATGATTTAACCTCTCGTCGGAGAGAATACCCATCAGGGAAACCACACCACCCGCTTTGGGATCATACGCCCCGAACACAAGCCTTTCAACCCTGGCTAAAACCAACGCCCCGGCGCACATAGGACATGGTTCTAAAGTCACGTAAACTGTCGTTCCCTCCAGCCTCCAATTCCCGATTGTCCTCGCGGCTTCCCTCAACGCCACTATCTCGGCGTGAGCCGTCGGATCGTTCAACGTCTCTCGCAGATTGTGCCCTCTGCCTATTACGACGCCATCCTGAACCACAATTGCTCCAACGGGAACCTCATCCTTCTCGAAAGCCTTCCTTGCCTCAGCTAGCGCTTCCCGCATAAACCTCTCATCACACAACCTTAAACCCCATCCAAACCCCATCAAATCCGATAAGTTATTATAAAGTTCAAAGGGCGAAAAGTCAAGGCAGGACTTCTCAAAAGTTCATGGGGCGTGAGATGAGGAAAATCTAGGCAGCATAAGGGTTTTTGAGCAAATTCGCGATAGATTAGAGCGCGAATTTCCTTTGAATCACTTATACCATCTAAGCCTTTCCCCATCTGCATTCTTCAAAAGTTTTTGCGAAGTCCTGAAGTCAAGGTAGCGCTATCGCGGGGTGTATAAGGGTACTGTATAATATTTTGTGTACGCTCTTATTTACCGAGGATGTTGGTGGGATGAGAAGGTTCCTCAGAGAGTATCACCTCCATTACATACCTGAAACCATCAAACAGATTCATACTCGCAACCCTGATGTG
>JAGGXZ010000147.1 GCA_021162805.1 Candidatus Poribacteria bacterium | reverse complement strand
CAAAAGCTCACAGGAGATGTTGTATTGCCTGCAGATCTGTGCCTGGGATCTCTCCCCTTTTAGAGCCTCAAGCACAACTTGGACTTTGAAATGAGGTGAAAACTCTCTTCTTCCACTCATCGTGAACCCCCTTTCCTCCTCTTGTTAAGTATACACCCCAATAAGGGATGTGTCCAAAAAATGGGGTTCACTACATCCTGCATCTTTTGGGCAAGTTGAATCCGACTTGACAAATCTATCTCTTTTAGCCAATTTTACCGCTGCCTAAATCCAGGGGTTTTCAATGATTTGGTATAATCAGGCATGGTAGAGGCACACCCCTGTGCGTGCCCTCGAGTCCGGCAGGCACAAGGAGGAACGGCGAATGGCGAGTAGCGAGTGGTGATTCTCCCCTATTCGCTGCTCGCTACTCGCTACAGTTACAGCGCTGGCGAAAAGCGTTGAAAACCCCTTCTTGGATGAAAGGCGGCTTGTTTTTATCTTCGGTTGTGATATAATACTTTGGTACAAACCCTAGGGCTGGACCGGTCCGAAGTTAAGCTTCTGGAGAAGAGGGCCTCTGCGAAGGTTAAGGAACGAGGAACCAGGAGTGGAAAACGTTACAACGTTAAACGTTGAACGTGCAACGGATTTCCTTTCTCCTCGTTCCTCCGATGTAAGCCGCTTCGATGAAGGAGGAAGCCTATCTCCTTTAGAGGCGGGAGGAGGTCACAGGAAGATGGTATCCTGGGCAGGCGATCGAAGCCCGAGGATTCGATTTAAATATAAGCACAAGGAGGGTTAGAGATGATGAGGTTTTCCGTTCTTTTGGTTTTCTCCTTTGTCCTGGGCTTCTATCTGACGCCTCTCCTTTTCGCCGATAGGATATTCTACGACAGCTTTGAAGATGAGGCGTTCACGAAATCCGCCTGGGAGAAAGGAGAGGGGAATCTCCACTGGGAGCTCAGCACAGACTACAACCATACTCCGGGAGGTAGAACCTGTATCAAGCTCATCTCAAAACAGATGCAGGTTTGGGAGGACATATGGCATGTGATAAAAGAGAAGCCCAAACCCGCCCATGTGAGGATCTGGTTCTACGAGAGAGGATGGAAGAACAAGGTGAAGGTAGATCAGCAATATCTCCTTATAGGGGACGGCACAACCGATAAGGACTCAGCCAACTTCTGTCAGATAGGACAGACGGGAAATCCGAATTACGACGGTCACTACGCCATATGGAACAACACCTCATGGGTCAAGAGCAAGGCCTCTTCTCAGGAGGAGAGATGGGTGAAGATGGAGTTCGTGTTATACAAGGATGGGACGGCGAAGATACTCATAGATGACATAGAGGAGTATGTCTTCCCTCAGAAGTGGCCTCATCTGGGGACAATTGGGCTTGCCAGCTATGGCCGGACGGACAGAGGAGGGGTTCCAAACGGGTATTGGGATGACATAGAGGTGTTCGACACCGAGGAGGCGCCCGCTCTGGAGGTTGAGCCCGGGGGAAAACTCTCTCTGACATGGGGTGAGATAAAATCCCATCCTCTTTGATCGGAGGTGATGTGATCGAGCAGATTTCGGATTTAAATTCGCATTTCGAAATTTGACGCTTTCCTAAGAGGAGTTATAATAGACTGAGGAAGCCCCTACAGCGTCCTAAAGCCGGATTTGCTGTTGTCCCTGGCCTGGCAGGGGCCGGGACGGCGAGAGGGTTTTTCCCTGCCGAAGAGCTCTTCCGTTAGGAGCTTCCTTATTTCTCTGAGGCTATGATAGCCTAGCTATCAGCTATTACAAAAAGCTGAGCGTTGAGAGCTAACCGCTGACAGCTTTCAAGGTGATTTGACATCCTCCGGTGATATAAGGTATACTTGGATAAGTATACGTATAGGAGGTAGGAGAGATGAGGATGAAACAGGAGCATCTCAGGACGAAGAGGAAACTGACGCTCTACGTGCCCGACAGGTTCATACCATACGTCGAAAGAGCCGCCGAGATGGCTGAAAAGGAGGGGAAAAGCCTCGGAACCTTTCTATGGGAGACGCTCGCCATGAGGCTGGAGGAGAGCTCATCAAAGGCGAGGAAGCTGAAGGGCGTCCTGGCTGACTACGCGTTGAAAGGGGTTAATCCTGAGGAGGTCAGAGAGAAGGTGAAGGAGGAGGTAGCGAGGGATGCGGCGAAAGAAGGGGCCGTTGATTGACACCAACGTGATCCTCAGATATCTGCTGGAGGATCTGCCAGAGCAAAGTGAGGCAAGCGCCAGATTCATGGAAAATTTGGGGAGAGGGGAAGAAGCCTACATACACGATGTGGTCATAGCGGAGGTTATATGGACGCTTGAGAAGTTCTATAAGGTTCCGAGATCCAAAATCCGCGATGTGGTGTCGGAGTTGCTCTCGATAAGGGGGATCGTCCTCTCAAATAAAGGTGTCCTCTTGAGAGCTCTTCAGCTTTATGCGGATAAGAAGATAGATTTCGTGGATGCCCTCCTTGCATCCTTAGTTCTGGAGGATGAGGTTGAAGTCGTGACGTTCGATAAGGATTTCAGAAGGGTCGGGGTCACCATAAGGAATTTGTTAAGAGAAAGGGGTGAGGGATGATGAAAATGGCTAAGCTGATATTGACGTTAAATTTGATCCTCATCTGTTTGCAAATGGCCTTTTCTAAAGCGGTGGACGAGCACACCGTGTTGCTGCTGAATTTCGACGGCGACTCCCTGGTGATCGATCAGGGGGTTTTAAAAAGGTAAAGGATCTATCCGGAAACGGCAACGATGCCTTTGTCAACACACAAGGTGGGGAGCCTGCCGTTAATCTCACCAAGAAACCATCCGGCCCGCCTAAGGTGGTAGAGGGTAAATTCGGTAATGCTCTTTATTTCGACGGAACGAACTTCCTCGAGGTGCCCTCATCCAAAACCATCGAGATTACCGATCAGATAACGCTGGAGGCATGGGTGAAACCGGAGGTATTGTCGATGGGGGAAGATAACATGACCGTGCTGACAAAGGACTGTAGCTATTACATGGTACTTCGGGAAAACAGCCATCTGGCCACTTACTTCTATGGGCTTAATCCGCCCGGATACCATCTAAGCAAATCCACTTTGAAAGAAGGAAAATGGAGCCATATAGCGATAACCGCCGACGGATCAAAGGTAAAGGTTTATATTAACGGGAAGCTCGACTCGGAGATAAGCTCCTCAGGAAAGATATCTGTATCAGAATGTGGAGCCCCCCAATCGATAGGGATAGGTGCGGAGGTGAGGATTCCGGAAAGAGGACAGCCAAACCACAGGTATTTCAAAGGCTGTATAGACGAGATAAGAGTATCGGATACCGCCAGGAGCGAGGAGGAGATAAAGGAGTCTTTCATGCATGGGCTTCAGGTCGGTGTTGAACCATCAGATAAGCTCCCCCTGACATGGGGCAGGTTGAAAAGATAACGAAGGATCCCATCTCCTACTCCGAGCTCCTCAGCTCCGAAAAACCGATAAGCCCGTCGAATCTCCCGGAAGGCCCTCTCGGCTATCTCCACGGGGAATCCCCCCGGCGTTTTCTCCTTTCGACCGATCTCCAACACCAGAGGTCGAGGCGCCACGCAAGCGAAGATATCGCTGAACTCGAAGTTCTCCTCCAACCCCGGGAAGTTCCAACAAGGGCAGTGTCCCCGTTTCATATTCGGAATGGCGGTCAACCATCCGCTGCTGACGGCGATCCTGATTCGTTCATCCAGCGCCGCGACGTACATCACGGTCTCGCCCCCGAGCGACAGGCCGACCGTTCCGATCTTCTCCTCATT
>JAGGXZ010000146.1 GCA_021162805.1 Candidatus Poribacteria bacterium | reverse complement strand
TCTCCTCTCCCTTTCGGTAACATTATCTTTTGAGCCTACATCCGATTTCGGTAACATTATACATGAACGATAGCGTGAATTTGATTCTCATGGTGTAACCTCCTTCTCTTTTAGTTTGGTTTGTTTTTGGGAGGTTATACCATGATTTCTGCCTCATGGCAATACCAATCTCAGACTTTTTCAGTCAACCAGTATCCCTCCTTCTAATTCCTCATGGGCGGTTCACGCCGAAACCGCTTCGTCTGGACGATCCGCTTCACGATCTCCCCTCGCAGCTCGGCCATCCATCTTACCTCCTGTCTTCTGGCCGGGTGAGACGGGTCCATGGCGAACAGGTTTAACCCCTTATACCCGTAGTCTATCATGGCGAGCATGAAATTGCGCATGGCTTCCTTGGAGGGAAATGAGAAAACCCCTCCCAAACCGAAATCATCTCGAATGTTATCTCCAACCCTGTTCGGGTGACCGATCTCATTCGCCATCAGGTATTTCGTCCTGCCGCTTATCTTCTGAACCTCATCCATCCACGTCACCAGCGTCTCCAAGGGGAAACGCTCGCCCCATGGCTGGTAGATCTCGCGTCTCCCGTTCACCGTCCGCGGGTGGCCGTAACAGTTCCGTATCAGGAACATCGACTAAAGCCCAATCCTCGCTCGGCATTTCATTGAACTGCGTGAACCCCATTCGCATCATCCGTGGGATCGCTGAACCGTTTCTCCTGAGCTCCAGCTCAGGGGAAACGCAACGACGAGCCAGCAGATGAAACCGATGCGCACCGCGAGCATAATCGATCATCCTCCTTACCTAATCCATATCATCCTCCGAGCTCAGTAAATTTTATCATAAGGCCGATCACCTTCACAATGGGCTTTACACAAAATGGGCGATATGTTAAAATCAGCTTGAATTTCAGAAGCTGAGGTGAGGGATCAAGGTATGGCGGTTTTGACTATGGAGCAAGTGAGGGAGAAAATAGAAGAGCTGAAATCGAAGGAGATGCAACCTGAGCTCAGAGAAGTCGTGGATCTGATGGAAATGTTCATAAGCAGCTTTGAGACGATAGGCGCTCAGACATCGGGAGAGTCACAGGTGGTTTTGAGGGCAATAGATATAATGGGACAGACGATGGATAAAAGGTTTGAGGCGATGAACGAGCGTTTTATCGCCGTACAAAGGGAGATCAGCGCTCTCAGAGAGGAGATGAACGCCAGATTTGAAGCTCTGCAAGGAGAGATGAACGCCAGGTTTGAGGCGATGAACGATCGGTTTAGGACTCTGATGTGGTGGATACCGATGTGGTTCACCATCTTCACGGGCGTTTTCACGGCTATCTTCACAACGCTGCTCAAGCTTTTTCACGGCTGAATTCCACCCAATCGCCATGGCTTTCAGCCCAGGACCTTCTGATCTCATGTAGTCGTTGAATCACCACCCGATATCTGACATCAACCGCCAGATTGTGTATTTCCAGAGGATCATCTTCCAGGTCATAGAGTTCTGGAGCGTCATCAGGATCGTAGACGTACTTATTATATCGGCGTGTGATGATGGCACGGCGGATATCCCCGCCTTTTCATCGCTAAAACCTCAATCCTTCCAATCCGACTCGACTGTCACGGGACTTATTCTCGGCCGAATCGGGCATTTTCCACAGGGTGGGTATTCCCCATATCCGTTTTCGAGGAGGTCCCAGACGACCTCCAATAGATCGTATAGCTTGAAGAAGGTCACGGTTGAGTTACCTATCTTTATCCTCCTCTGTAAACCCCTCCGTTCCATCTCCCTCTCGATGAGCTCCCCGGAGTCGGTGAGCGGACAGGCTCTGGAGCGCCATCCCCAGGTTCTGTGCATGACCAGTCTGCCATCGGGTAGCCTGACGGGATATCGCTCCGTCCTCAGCCCCAGACACGGAACCCTTCTCATCGTCTCGGCCACATGCTTGGCCGTGGTGGTTCTGTGTGTCGTGCCCAGGTTGATCTGATATCCTCCATCCCGCGCCAGAAGCCCTAAGGGCGAATCCTCTCCCATCGTCAGCGTAAGATGGTGTCCCTCGGTGTATCTCAGGGCATCCCTTCCCCAGGCGGCGTAGGGGTGGGTTGGGTTCAAACTTCTATAAACGTAAGGCATCCTCCAGAACGTGTCGGGGATCCTGCCGTTTGTAGTCGGAGTTTCGAGCGGGTCGTAGTATCCGGGGCCGTTGGGCCCGAAAGGGGCGCCGTGGTTGAAGGAGGGCATCAATATCGTTCCCTCCTCGCCGACGGCCTCCATCAGCGCCTCGATGACCGTCTCCGCTCCTCCCTCAACCCATCCGAAGGAGCTGAGGGAGCTATGAACCATCACGCCCATCCCCCTCTCAACGCCGACCGCCCTGAGGCCGGACAGTATCTCATCCCTACTTACCATGATACCTCTCCGCGAACCTTATCATGGGCTTCGAGAACCTCCTGCTGAGCTCAGGGCTGAATCTGTATAGAAGCCTGGAAAAAAGCACGAGCAGATAGATCATCTCACGGATCGCCCTTTTGAGCAGACGGTTGGAGGTTAATTTTCCGGCGTGATACAGTAGATTGTGCCTTCCGACGACAGTGGCGGCCCGCTCTATCTCCCTGACCACCTCGGGCGGATAGTTAAACCAGTTCTGTTCGAGGGGATAGTAGTCGAAGAAGATCCTCTGGAAGAGAGGTTCATCCGTCTCGGTCCGGATGCTCTTCTCATCGCGCTCTTTAAGCCACCATCCCTCAAACCCATATCTGTCCTTGAACTCCTCGTAGATCTGCGTCGCCGGAAGAGGCGTCAGGATCCCACCCGGCTGGATATAGGTGACGTACGGGCTGATCTTCTTTATGAACTCCGTCGTCATCCTAATGTCCTTGGGCATCTCCCAGGGGAAGCCGTACATGAAATTGACCGAGCACTCTATCCCGATCTGGTGCGTGAGTTTAACCGCCCTTTCGGCCTGTTCGACCGTTATCCCCTTTCTGATCCGCTTGAGCGTTTCGGGATTGCCGCTTTCGATCCCATATGTTATGCCCACGCATCCCGCCCGTTTCATCATCCTCAACAGATCCTCCGAGATGGCGTTGAGACGGGTGATGCATGTCCAGGAGATATCGAGTTTCTCATCGATTATAAGCTGGCAGATCTCCATCATCCTTCTCTGATTTATGGTCGCGGCGTCGTCCACCCAGTTGAACTTTCCGGTTCCGTATTCCTCCATGAGCGTTTTGATCTCGTCCACGACGTTTCTCGGCGATCTGGCCCGCCATCGTCTGCCATACATGAGGTTACAGCAGTATGTGCAGGCAAAAGGGCAGCCGCGGCTGGTGATGATGTTTCCGAACCTCGCCGAGTCATCCGGCTCCCTGTAGTAATGCTCTTTGATGAAGAGGTGTTTTGCGGGGAACGGGATGGCATCCAGATCCTTGATGAGGGGCCTCGGAGGGTTATGGACTGGTTTCCCGTCGGGACCGATATAGCTCAGCCCCAGTATCTCCTCCGCTCCCTTTTTGCCCTCCAGATATCCTATGACCTCCAGTATTCCCTCCTCGCCCTCGCCGCGCAGTACCATGTCCGCGCCGAATCTGAGTGGCTCCTCTGGTAGGATGGTCGCATGTGCCCCTCCCACTATGATCGGCACCTCGATCCGCCGTCTGATCTGCGAGATGAGCCTATAGGTGTGGGTGGCGAAGCTGACAGTGAGCGTCAATCCGACGAGATCCGGCTTCCACGCCGCTATCTCATCGGCCATCGATTCTGTGGTGAACTCGGCATAAGGAGCGCCGCCGTCGAGGATCAAAACCTCATGTCCGGCCCTCTCCAGGACGGCCCCGAGATATCCCAGTCCCAGAGGAGGGCTTGTGTTGACTATGGGCGAAACCGCCTGAGCGAGAAGCACTCTCATCTTTAACCTCGATCAGATATATCTCACGACGATCAGTGTCACGTCATCGACTATCGGAGCGCTGCCCCTGAAGGCGTCGAATTCGGATAAAATCCTATCTCTGACGGATCTGGCGTGTCCGCCTGCGGAACGTTTTATGATCTCCTCAAACCTCTCAAACCCGAGCTGCTCCCCCCTCTCGTTGACCGCCTCGATGATCCCGTCCGAAAAGTAGATCAGCAGATCCCCCGGGCCCAGCCTGAACTCGTATATCGGGTAGGAGATATCCCGTCTGACCCCCAGGGGATACATCCCCTCCTCCACCGTGTTTAGCTCTCCTGTGGCCGCTGAGAGGTGATATGGGAAGGGGTGACCCGCGCTGGAGATGGAGAGCTGATGTCTCTCAGCGTCTATCATGGAGAAGGCGAAGGTCATGAAGAGCCTCACCTTGACCTGACAGACCATCTCGTTCATCGCCTCCATCACGTCTGAGATGTCCTGGCTCTGACGGGTGGTGGTGAAGAGGCAGCTTTTCGCCATGCTGACGAGCAATCCGGCATCCAACCCATGTCCGCTGACATCGCCTATGGCTATGCCGATCCTGTCCTTTGAAAATCGCACGAAGTCGTAGTAATCCCCTCCCACCTCAGCAGCGGGCTTAAAGAAGCTACTGATCTCTATCACATCGCTCTGTGGGTCCTCATCGGGCAATATCCCCATCTGTATCCGCCTGGCGTTCTCTAACTCCCTCCTGATCCTGTCCTGCTCGGCCCTTTCGGCGTATAGCCTGATGTTCTCTATGGTGATGGCGGCCTGATCGGCCAACGCCGAAAGCAAAACCGAATCCTCATGCGAATAGGCCGCTCCGGAGACCTTAGGCCCGAGCAGAAGGATACCTATCAGCTTCCCCTTCGAGAAGATCGGCACGAAGAACTCGGCGTCGAACTTGATAACCTTCTCCATCTCCTCCTGGGATATCGCACCCCACTTGTAAAGCCTTTCGACCTCCTCTACCGATACAGGCTCCCCCCTCTTGACCAGCTCGATGGCCAGCGGCCCGGAAGAGCTGAAGGTGAGCTCTCTCATCCCGCTAACCCCTCTGACTGAAGCGATTCTCAATGTGCCCGGGTCCTGTGGGGAGTTAAGCAACAGGGCGCCGCGCGAGATTCGCATCGTCTCGCATACCCTCGATACCAGCAGATCCACCAGCTTGTCGTAGTCTATGATCGACGTGAGGGCTCTGGTGAACTGGGTGAGCGTTCGGGAGTAGTCATAGCTCTCCTTGTAGAAGGTTCTGTCGACGAACTCCCTCACCTTCGTTCTTATCATGGGCATGATCGTTCCCACGAGGAGCACCATCAGGAAGGCGACGGCTTCCCGTTTCCCCCTGGCGGGGAAAAGCATTCTGAGTAGGCCGTAGTAAAGTCCTATCCACAGGAGCGCCATGATCAGGAAAAGGATCGAGTTTATCAAGATCCATCTCATGACGGCGCCGACGTTGGGAGCGCGCCGTTTTATGACGGCATATCCCAGCGATACGGGGATTATCCCCCAGGCGGCGTAGAACAAGCCGAATCCCCACCCCTCGCCGATCATCCACCTGCCCCATATACCTCCCAGATTGATCAGGAGGAAGGAGGAGAGGAGGGATATCAGGATGAAGAGCATCTCCCTCCTTATCCTTCGCTGCCTTGCGATAAGATATCCCCTGAGCGTCACGAGGAGGCCCGCGAGCATATAGGCGCAGGCGATATAAAGACCGAGCGGCTTGAAGCTAAAGGGATATCCGAGGTAAAAGCGGTTCAGCAGACCAATCGTTATCCAGAGAGGAGGGAGATAGATGAGATAGTATATCATCTTTCTCCGCTCGATCCACTCCCGCGGATCGGGGATGAGTAGGAGCAGATGCAGGGACATCGCGGGGAAAAGCCCGGCGCCGACTATAAGGGACAGCGTGAAGGGGAAATCCACAAAGAGAAAAGGCGGTCGGACGATGTTCCACATGCCCGGAGGTGAGAGGCTCAGCCTAGCTATGCCCGCGATGGCGAGTGACACCCCTCCCAACAGGGCCCCCGATAGCCCTCCCCACAGCCTCAGAAAGACATAGGCGCCGGCATAGAGGGAGACCAAAGCGGCCGCGGCCATCGAGAGCAGTATCGTTCCCACCAGCGGATCGTTCACTCTGCCCCTGGTAACCGGAACTATCAAGCTATAGCTTAGGGTCAGGGTTATCTCCACCACGATGACGAGGATCAGCAACAGGGTCAGCCTCCTGCGCCATCCCTCGCTCAGCGACGAGATCAGCACCATCCAGAAGCTCAGCAGTATAACCCAGAAATACGTGCTCAACCCTTTATCCGTCCACGCGATCCTCTCGGGATAGAGGATCAGAAAGGATATCAACCCCACCAACGCGGCGGAACCGGCTATCAGAAATCCTACCTGTCTGGACTCCCTGGTGGGAAGTGATGGGACGAAAAGCGTAAACGCCACCAGCCCGATGACCGGCGACGGGTTGCGCATCCAGGAGAGAATCAAAATCAGCAAAACAAGACCGGAGCCGAACCTCTGACTCCTAAGAAGCTCCGATAACCTGGATTTAAACCCCGAAAGCATAGCTCACCCATAGCCGAATTTAGTGATATCCTAACATATACCTCCCCCTTCAGTCAACGAGTTGACGGTCAAGGAGAAAGGTGATAAAATATGCCTGTAAGTGAGATTGGGGATCAAAGAGGAGGTTCTTATCACCGATGATTCGGCTTGGAGGATGAGGGTATGGAAAAAGTCAGTGAAAACGAAAAGGATTACAGGTGGGGGAGATCAGGGGTTAAATATCTCTTCAGAGGCCCACGGATCGATTGGGGTGTGTTGCTGTTGTTGCCCGGCGAGAAGATGGGTGCTCATGGACACAGGGAGGTCGAGGAGACCTTCTACTTCATCGAGGGAAAGGCTAAGATGTTGGTGAACGATACCCCTTATGAGGCTGAGGCCGGAGATGCCTTTAGAATCGAGCCTGGCGAAAAACACGATATCCATAACGATTCCGATAAACCCGTCAAGGTCGTCTTCATAAAATCCCCCTACCTGCCGGAGGATAAAATCACATATTGATAACCCAGAGGTGGATATGCGGGGTAAAATATGGAGGATCAAGAAAGTCAACCTGGATGTCAGCCTACGCTTGGCCGATAGGTTGAAGATATCTCCGCTCGTCGCTCAGGTGCTGGTCTCGCGAGGATATGATGATGAGGAAACCGCCAGGAGGTTCCTGCACCCAAGCTTGGGTGATCTTCACGATCCATTCCTGCTTCCGAATATGGATCGAGCTGTCGAACGAATCGGGAAAGCCATCTCCGGCGGCGAAGACATATGGATCTACGGCGATTACGACGTGGACGGAACGACGGCGGTTAGCGCCCTTATGTTGACCTTCAGGAGGATAGGGGTCGAAGCGAAATATTACATCCCAAATAGGCTTATAGAGGGGTATGGGCTGAACAGGGACGCTATAGCGGAGCTGAAGGACAAGGGATGCGACCTGTTGATCACGGTCGATTGCGGCATATCAGCACATGATGAGATCGAATACGCCAACGAGATCGGGATGGACGTGATAGTCACCGATCACCATCACCCTAAAGGAGACAGCCCCCCCGCCTGTTGTATCGTCAACCCAAAGCTCCCTGATAGCTCCTATCCGTTTAAAGATCTCGCCGGTGTCGGGGTCGCCTTTAAGCTGATCCAGGCTCTGATGTCGGAGTTGGGAGATGAGGAATTCCCTGAATCGCTGTTAGACCTCGTCGCACTGGGGACGATAGTCGACGTAACACCTCTGACGGGCGAGAACAGGGTCCTCGCCCGGTTCGGGCTGGAAAGGATCTCCGAAAGGAGCAGGATCGGCATTAAGGCCCTATGCGATGCTATGGGATTGAGCTCAAAGGTGAGATCCTATCACGTCTCCTTCCTCATCGGTCCCAGGCTCAACGCCTCCGGTAGGCTTGACACAGCCCACAGCGTGGTGGAGCTCCTGACCACGGACTCATATGAGAGGGCATATCAGATATCCCTTAAGCTTAACGCCGATAACCTGGAACGACAGAAGATAGAAAGCCAGATATTGGCTCAGGCCACGGATATGGTTGGGGCTATGGATCTAAGGAAGGTGAAAGGGATTGTTTTGGCTTCGGAGGAGTGGCATAGAGGTGTCGTCGGAATAGTCGCATCGAGGATCGCGGAGAAGTTCTACAGGCCTGCCATTTTGATAGCGATCGAAGAGGATGAGGGACATGGTTCCGGCAGAAGCATACCGGAGTTCGATCTCTTCGAGGGTATCTCCAGATGTGCCGATCTGCTGATCGGATTCGGCGGACACAGGGCTGCCGCCGGGATCAAGATCGAAAGGGAGAGGATACCGGAATTTAGAAAGCGGTTCGCTGAGGTGGTGGGGGAGGCTCTATCGGAGGAGGATCTAACCCCTAAGGTGGAGATCGACGTCGAGACACCGCTGCATGAGTTAAATCTAGAGTTGGTGGAGGAAGTGGAGCTTCTCGAGCCCTTCGGTTTCGGGAATCCATCCCCGCTTTTTGCCGTCAGAAACGTTCTGGTGTCGGGAAACCCGACCGTGATGAGGGGAGATCATCTCAGATTTTACGTCACGGATGGGGCGGGTGAGACGAGGGAGGTCATAGGGTGGAACCAGGGCAAGCTTCAAATTCCCCTTTCCAATAAGAACATCTCACTCGATATAGCCTTTCAGCCTAGGTTGAACGAATGGGGAGGGGTTAAGAGATTAAGGCTCGATATGAGAGATATCAGAATCCATCAGAGGGATTCTCTGGCCCTCTATCCAAGCGGTGAGGAGTCGCCGGTCAAGCTGGTGGATAGGAGACATATACCCGACAAGTTCAGATATCTTGAGAGGCTCATCGATCGGGGGGAAAGGATGATAATCTATGTCAGGGGCGAATCGGAGCTGAGAAAACTGGCGGAGGAATTGGGACGGAGGATCGGCGAGGGAAATCTGGTCGTGATAAAGGAAAGGCCGGATGGACCGATTGAAGGTGATGTGATCGCCTCATGTGTTATTCTACCCCAGGAAGTCCAGGCCAGACACATCGTCTTCTGTCATCCTATTCCCAGCAGGACCGATTTCGCCCGGATGTGCCGTCCAGCCTTCCTATCCGACTCCCCTACCTATATCCACCTTATATTTAACCAGAACGACGTCCAATACGCTGTGAGATCGGTTTTCGAACGGCATCCTGGCAGAGAGGATCTGGAGAAGCTGTACAGATCCATACGTCGAATTATTTCCGAAGATGGGGATATTAGATTTGAGGATCTAAAGGCAAGATCTGAGCTGAGGATGATGAGGGAGGAGGCCATCCTGAAAGGGGTGGAGATATTCAGGGAGCTCGGCCTCATCGAGGATGATCCGTCCGGAGCTATCAGGCTCAATGAGACGGGAAAGGTAAGCCTCTCCGATTCGGAGACCTTCATTCGCTGTGAACGGGCCAAATACGAGGCCTCGATATTCTTAAACCATCTTCTCTGGCGCAGCATAACCGACCTATGGGAAGAGATGAGAGATGCCGTCCAGGAATTACGCTGAGGATCTCAACCGGATAATATCCGCTATCAACTCCTATTCCACACCAGATAGCATAGATCTAGTGAAGGAAGCTTTCCATTTCGCCGAGGGGAAACACAGAAATCGCAAGAGAGCATCGGGGGAACCTTATTTCACACATTGCATTGAGACGGCTAAGATATTGATCGAACTTAACATGGATGCGCCAACGATCGCTGCTGCCCTCTTACATGACGTGATGGAGGATGAGGGGGTGAGCCACCGGGAGCTGGCGGAGAGGTTCGGGGCGGAGATCGCCGATATGGTAAGCGGCGTGACCAAGATAAGCTCGATAGAATTTTTCGGATCAGGTGAGGAGAGACAGGTCGAGAACTACCGTAAGCTGACGATCGCCATGGCCAGGGATATAAGGGTGCTATTGATAAAGCTGGCCGATAGATTACACAACATGCGAACGCTGGAGTATCTGCCACCCGAAAAACGGAGGAAGATCGCACTTGAAACCCTTGAGATATACGCGCCGTTGGCCCACAGGCTGGGGATGTTCAGGATGAAGGTCGATCTGGAGGATCTGGCCTTCAAACATCTCCATCCGGAGGAATACCGTCAGATCGCTCAACTGGTTAGCGAAAAGTGGGAGGAGAGAGAAAGATACACCCAGGAGGTGGCGGGGAAGATCAAAGAGGTGCTGGAGGAGGCCGGAATAGAGGCGGAGGTATGGGGCAGGCCAAAGCATTTCTATAGCATATACAAGAAAATGAGGAGACAGAACATACCTTTTGAAAACCTCTACGATCTCATCGCCTTCAGGGTTTTGGTTAGGGATGTTCCGGACTGTTACTCCGCTCTGGGCGTGATTCACTCCAAATGGACTCCTATTCCCGGCAGGATAAAGGATTATATCGCCCTGCCCAAATCGAACAGGTATCAATCCCTCCATACCACCGTGATAGAATCGGGCAGGCCTGTGGAGATACAGATTCGCACCTATGATATGCACAAGATAGCCGAATACGGCATAGCGGCCCACTGGAAATATAAGGAGGGCGTTTCAAGTCAATCCCCATATGACAATTATATCGCCTGGCTTCGTTCGCTTGTAGAGCAGATGAGGGATGTTAATAAACCCGCTCAGTTCATCACCTCTATAAAGACCGAACTGGCGCCGGAGGAGATATACGTCTTCACACCCAAGGGCGATCTGAAAGTGCTTCCTGAAGGGGCCACACCGATAGATTTCGCCTATTCCGTCCATACGGAGATAGGACATCACTGCGCAGGGGCTAAGGTCAACAACAGATTCGTCTCCCTTCGCTATAAGCTCCAGACAGGCGATATAGTCGAGATCATAACCGATCCGAACGCCACCCCGAGCAGGGACTGGCTTAGAATCGTCCGATCCTCACGCGCTAGAAGCAAGATCAGGAGATGGCTGAGGGAACATGAGCGGGAGCAATATAGGGAACTGGGCAGAAGCTTAATAGAGGCCGAGCTGAAGCTGAGACACCTCTCGCCGAAGAATTATCTGACCCCCGAGAACCTTGAAAGGATGGCAGCAGAGCTGAAATGCAAATCGGTCGATGATATGTTGGTGGATATCGGATACGGTAAGATATCGGCTCAGCACTTCGCCAATCTCCTTATCCCGGAGGAAAGGAGGAGGAGAGAGCCGGAGGAGATAGTTGGCAGGAGAAAGCCTGCTCCGACAAGCGGGGTCACTATAGATGGAATAGACCAGGCCTATATCAGGGTGGCTAAATGCTGTAACCCGATACCAGGTGATGAGATAGTCGGATATATAACCCGCGGACGGGGGCTCTCGATACACGTCGTCGGATGTCCCAGGATAGGAGGGGAGATGGAGAGATTGATACCGGTGAGGTGGGCGCCGAAGGAAGGGGTGACATACCCGGCCGTGGTGATCGTTGAAAGCGACGATAGGAAAGGGCTGTTGAGAGATCTCTCCAACGCCATATCAAAGCTGGAGGTGAATATCTCACAGGCTCACTCGGAGATCATCGATCCGATCACATCCGTACACAGGTTCGTCGTGGATGTTACAGGGGTGGATCAGCTTCAGAGGGTGATGGAGTCCTTAAGCAAGGTAAAGGGGGTAAGACAGGTAAAGAGGAAAAGATTTTAAGCCGGCAGACGGCTCGAATGAAGCCGCCCGCCGCCTTTAAACGGCCTTCATGACCTTTCCCGCCTTGAGGCATTTCGCACAGACCCGAACCCTCTTAACAGTTCCGTTCTCGATTATCTTCACCTTCTGAAGGTTCGGCAGGAACCTTCTTCTCGTCTTGTTTTCAGCGTGACTGACGTTATTCCCCGTTCTAGGTCTCTTGCCGCAGACGTAACAAACCCTAGCCATCCTCTCACCAACCTTTCACAGTTTGATATCGGCCTTAAAAGTTAACATAAAAGGTTTGGAAAATCAAGGTTTCGCAATGGAACGACTCAAGACTGCAGGAATTTCTAATCCTCCGCCCTTTAAACCGGAATGTTTATTGACCTGGCCGGGAGGCCTGTGTATAATCCTCATGCTTCACGAGAAACGAGATATGACACAGGTGCAGGTGCCGGGGATAACCCGGAGAATAGGGAAGTGCGGTGAGATTCCGCCGCGGCCCCGCCACCGTGATCGGCGTTAACCTCTCCTCACAAAAGCCACTGGAGGGTCCATTAAGTCCTCTGGGAAGGCGAGGGGAGGTTGTTGCCGTAAGCCGGGAGACCTGCCTGCACCGAGGAGTCTCACAGTTTTCGAGGGGAAGCTGTGGGATAGATTTTCGATCCCCGGTTTTCCCTGAAAGCCGGGGGTTTTTTTATTCCCCTCCGACAATACGTCCTGGAAAGGTGAGAAGGGTTTGAGTTTAGAAGGGTTCTTCGAACATGGAGGCGAACTGGAGAAGATCGAGAAGCTGGGGGTGTCGCCTGAAAATCTGATCGATTTCAGCGTGAACCTCAATCCGCTTGGTCCTCCTGAAAAGCTGCTTCAGATGTTGAAAGAACATATACATAAGATAGGGAGATACCCGGAACCACACTCTGAGACCCTCTCTTTCAAACTCTGCAGGAAGCTCGACATCCCGCGGGGATGTGCTCTCATATCGAACGGCTCAAACCAGCTCATACACGCCGCATGCGCCGCTTTGAAACCTCAAAGGACGCTCATCGTTCAACCGACCTTCTCAGAATATGAGATGGCGACGAGCCTATACGGGGGGTGTGTGACCGATCTTATCTTAAATCACGAGGAGAACTTCTCGATTCCTATGAAGAAGCTCATCGAAAATCTGAGGTCCTCGAATATCGCTTTCATATGCAACCCAAACAATCCGACAGGACATATCTGGGACAAAGAGCTACTGCTTGATCTCATGAGGAAATTCCCAAATGTGATTTTCGTCGTGGACGAGGCTTTCTCGGACTTCTCCGACAGGCCGATCTCTCTCCTTAAAGAGGTGCCAAAGCTCGGAAACCTAGTGATTTTAAGGTCCTTCACGAAGCTTTTCTCGATACCGGGGCTCAGGCTCGGCTATGCGGTCTCGAATGAGAGGGTGATCTCCGTCCTGAAGGGCTATATAGAGCCGTGGTCGGTCAACAGATTGGCCCAGATAGCGGGAGAAGCGCTGCTCAATCTAGGACGGTTCGTTAAAGAGAGCAAGGAGTTCATCCTTGCCGAAAGGGAATTTCTCCTTTCGGCTCTCCGGAGCATAAGGGGGCTTATCCCCTTCCGGTCCCATGCAAACTTCCTGTTGATACGATGTGATGCGCTTAGATCCCATCGACTTCAGATAGAGCTGCTGAGGCGAGGGATATTCATCAGGGATTGTTCGAACTTTAAGGGGCTTGATGAGAGATTCGTCAGAGTGGCGGTGAGGAGAAGGGATGAGAACAAAAAACTCTTATCCGCTTTGAAAGAGGTGCTCCTATGAGGGCGAAAAGCATTATGATACAGGGGACCGGATCGCATGTCGGCAAAAGCCTTATAGTTACGGCATTATGCAGGATATTCTATCAGGACGGCTTCAGGGTCGTCCCCTTCAAAGCACAGAACATGTCCTTAAACTCATACGCGACGCCCGAAGGGAGAGAGATCAGCATAGCTCAGGCCGTCCAGGCAGAGGCCTGTGGGATAGAGCCCTCATTCGACATGAACCCTATCCTGCTCAAACCGATGGGCGATGCCGGATGTCAGGTTGTGCTCCACGGAAAACCCTACATGAACCTCAGCGCAAAGAGATATTACAACATAAAGGCGGAACTCTGGGAGGCCGTCCGTCGCTCCTTTGAAAGGTTAAAGGATGAGTTCGACATCATCGTGATCGAAGGCGCAGGGAGCCCCGCCGAGGTAAATCTCAGGGAGAACGACATCGTGAACATGAAAATGGCCAGATATGCCGAAGCGCCCGTTCTCCTGGTCGGTGATATTGATAGAGGCGGGGTGCTGGCGTGGATAGTCGGAACCATTGAACTGCTCACTCAGGAAGAGAGAGAACTCATAAAAGGATTGATCATAAACAAGTTCAGGGGGGATATATCCCTTTTAAAGCCGGGAGTTGATTTCCTCGAGGAGAAAACAGGAAAACCGGTGATCGGGGTGATACCTTACATCAGAGGGCTCAGGATATGGGAGGAGGACTCCGTCTCGCTTGACGGATTTAGACCCTCAAGAGGGAAGGCGGATATAAGGATAGCCGTCCTGAGGCTCCCAAGGATATCCAACTTCACCGATTTCGATCCCCTAGCCTCCGAAAGTGACGTCTCCCTCAGATACGTCACATCACCCGATGAGCTCGAAGACGCCGACATAATCATAATCCCAGGGACGAAGAATACGGTTTACGACCTCCTGTTTCTCAAAGAGAGCGGGCTTTTCGAAGGGATACTCAGGGAAAGGAGAAGGGGAAAGATGATAATCGGAATCTGCGGGGGATTTCAGATGCTCGGCAGAAAGGTGGAGGATCCACATGGAGTCGAATCGGAACGCAAAATCGAGGAAGGGCTTGGACTTTTAGACATCGTGACGATCTTTACGAAGGAAAAGGCGAGCTATCAGGTGAAGGCCAAGGCCTTAAGGGAGATACCCTATCTGGATGAGGGCGAGCTACTGGAGGGATATGAGATTCACATGGGAGAAACGAAGGCAAAGAATTACCTCTTTGAACTTTCAAGATTGTCAGGTGAAAGAGTATGGGATGGGGTAATATCCCACGATGGGCTCGTTCTGGGCACCTATCTTCATGGGATCTTCGAAAACGGTCGTTTCAGAAGAAGGCTTTTAAACCTCATCAGACGTAGAAAAGGCTTACTGGAGCTTGCCTCGCAGGATGTAAACACCCGACTTGATAGGCAAGGGGAATATGACAGACTCGCCGAAGTGATCAGGGAGAATCTGGATGTCGATTTCATCTATAAGCTTTTAGGGTTGATATGAGAGATCTCGAACTCCCCCTCGCTTATATCCTCGACCTCATCATAGGCGATCCCCGCTGGTTCCCATATCCCGTGAAACTCATCGGGGGCGAGATAAAGCTCCTCGAGAGGATCCTAAGGAGGATGCCTTGGGAGAGATTCGCGGGGATACTCCTAACGCTTATCGTGGTCTCGACCTCCTATCTCATCTCCTATTTTCTATCACATCGGTTCGGGTCTCCGGCCGAGGTCTTTCTGTTTTTCACAGCCCTATGCACGAAAAGCCTCGGGAGGGAGCCGATGAAAGTCGTAAAGGCGATCGAGAAGGAGGATATCGAAAGGGCGAGGAGGGAGCTCTCATATCTGGTGAGCAGGGATACGGAGGAGCTCGATGAGAGAGGGATTCTGAGGGCATGCATCGAGACGATATCGGAGAACACCGTGGATGGGATAATATCACCGATGTTTTACGCCTCCTTGGGCGGGGCGCCGTTAGCGATGGCGTTCAAGGCCGTAAGCACGTTGGACTCGATGGTGGGATATAAAAACGAAAGATACATGCGCTTCGGCTGGGCGTCGGCGAGGCTTGATGATGTGGCCAACTTCATCCCCGCGAGGCTCAGCGCCCTGATAATCTCGATCTCATCCCTTTTCATCGGCGTTAATCCCCTGACTTGCCTGAAGATCGTCCTCAGAGATGGGAGAAAACATGAAAGCCCTAACAGCGGGATACCCGAAGCTGCGTTTGCCGGCGCACTTAAGGTGAGGCTGGGAGGCCCGAACAGCTATTTCGGCGAACTTGTTGTGAAACCGTACATCGGTGATGAGATCGATCCTTTAAGCGGAAGGTAAAGGATGCTGTAAGGCTGATGTACGTGAGCTCGTTTATAAGCCTTATCCTCGCTGTTCTGCTAGATCGGGGAGTATAGTTCCTTTCGCTACCACACTCTGCGATAATATGAACGCTCTCCCTTATTCTCCTCGTTTGATAACATCTGCCATGGGGAAGCATCTCTAGCTTTCAGGTTTGTGAGATTTCGCAAATCTCCCCTCTCCAAATCCAACACGAAGATGTCGGGCAATCCTCTCACCTCCGCCGCAAAGGCTATCTTCTTCCCATCGGGTGACCAATCAGGATAGGCATCATGTCACCGGGGATTGTTCGTCAGCTATCTGATATCGTTCCCATTAAGTTCCATCGTATAGATGTTCATGCACTCCTTTTGCACCCTGAGAGCGTGGAAAGCTACGGTAGGCCTGGACGGCTGCGCGAGGATGGAAAGCGCAGTCGTGAACAGCAATAAAGATCCTCCTGCGAGGATTAAGAGAAGGAAAGATCGGTGTGGCATAGCATCATGGAGAACTCTTCATAACCCCCCCAAAGCGCTTTTTTCAATCTTACAGCCTTCACATCCACAACCCCTCCGAACATGTCATCTTATTTGCTGAGCTACTTAAGCCAACCCCATGTGATTATCCGCATGTCAAAAGAGAAAATAGAAAACGCGGAGGAAGGATCAAACCAAGATGGATGACCATCAAACCCAGGATTGTTGGTTAAATTTCTAAGATTCTCCCCGTTTATGTCCATCACATATATCTCAAAATTCCCATCCCGGTCGGTCATGAAAACGATCCTATTGCCGTCAGGCAACCAAGTAGGACAAATGTCATCCGCCGGGTGATCGGTCAGCCTCTGAACGTTTCCCCCATCAGCATCCATCAGGTAGATCTCATAATTTCCATCCCGATCAGATGAGAAGGCGATCTTTCCACCATCTGGCGACCAAGCGGGAAGAGTATCGTTCGCGGGGTGATTAGTTAAATTTTTGAGATTCCCTCCATTTATGTCCATCACATATATCTCAGAATTCCCATCTCTATCGGTCGTGAAGGCGATCCTTGAACCATCAGCAGACCATGTTGGGTATCTATCATTCGCCGGGTGATTCGTTAGATTCCTTGCATTCTTACCATCGGCATCTATCACATAGATTTCAGGATTCCTTGGAAACTGTCTCAGGGAAGTCCGCACAAAGGCGATCTTACTACCATCGGGAGACCATGCTGGGGAGGAGTTTACAGTGTGTTCTTGGACGGCATCCGTTAGTCTGCGTATGTTTTCCCCTGTGTAGTCTGCCACGTATATATCCGAGCCACCTGACCAATAGGCCTCGAACACTATTCTTCTGCCGTCGGGTGACCACATGGGATTTTGACTTGTTGGAGGGAACAGCATACGTTGGTTTCTCCCATCTATATCCATAATGTAAATCGCCGGATTTCCCCAAGGTCGGATAGAATCGAAGAGAATCTGAGCTTTCTTCGGTTGTGCCTGAAGAGTCGATCCGATATTAATCATCAGAAGGAAACTCTCCATTAAGAGTTTCCATTTAGGTTTCATAATCCCCTCACCTCCTCCAATTTCCAAATGCAGGTGGGGGCTTTACCCCCGCCCTCGAATTTTCACGTGTCGGGATCAGTCAGGATCACAATTCGTCTGCTCAGCTCCTACCTTCATCAGCAGTGCGGCCAGAGCGGAGGTGGCAAGGATAGCACCAACCTGAGCTGCCTTCTGGGCCCTGGTCCCCAGACTCGCTCAAGATGAATTCCCTCAGACGCGCTTTGCTCGAAAGCCCCCGAATACGGCTGATCATCCTAAATCATCTCATCCTCCTCTTTATAACCCCCCAAAGGGTTTTCTTTAACCTCAAAGAATTCACGCCCAAGACGTTACCGAAAAGATCCGGATGAGAAGCCCTCATTCCCCTCTTATGGTAAATCAGGCGAAGCTCTCCCCCCTCTCTATTTATCAAATAAATATCTTCTCCGTCATAGTGACATACGGAAAAGATGATATGCTCCCTGTCAGCCCAGGAGAGGGAGAAAACCTGATAGAAATCACCCGGATACTTACCCTTAAAATCGGTTAATCGCCGCCTTTTACGATTATCTATATCCATAACATACAGATCCACTATTAAGGACTTTGCCGTATCTTGAACGGCGTAAGCGATCTGCGTTCCGTCGGGAGACCAAGCCGGTTCACTCTCACATACCCCTGCCGTCCTGGTGAGGTTTTTGATGTTACCTCCCTGTGCATCCATAACATAGATGTCAGGTGCCATACCTCCTCCTACGTCCCAGAACCGCGGATCTCTGTCCGATGCAAATGCTATCCATCTGCCATCCGGTGACCAGGATGGGGAGGCATCTCTAGCTTTCAGGTTTGTGAGATTTCGCAAATCTCCCCTCTCCAAATCCAACACGAAGATGTCGGGCAATCCTCCCACCTCCGCCGCGAAGGCTAACTTCTTCCCATCAGGAGACCAATCTGGATCTTGGGGGAGAGAGGTTCCCGTGTTTAACCTTCGGCAGTTGCTCCCGTCCCAGTTCATGATGGCGAGATCCCAACCTGAGCAGAAAGCTATTTCCCTCCCATCGGGTGACCAATCCGGGTAGCCATCATGCCATGGGTTGTTGGTCAATTGTTTGATCTCTTCCCCCTGAGATCCATAGTGTAGATATTCCAGAACTTCCCCCTCTTCCAATCCCTCTTCCAATTGATACCCTCGAAAACGATCCTCGGTTCAGGAGGCTGTGCCGATATCAAGATGGTCACACCGAGCAATAACAACAATCCCCCTATCAGGATCAGAGAGATGGGAGATGATCTCCCCCGTGCCATATCGATCCCTCCTTTTATCGATCCGGAGGGGAGATGTATCCCCTCCGGGATGGCTTTCACGGTTGACAGTAATCTCTGCCTTCATATCCCTTATTCCCACCCCTTCCACGAGTGCTGAATTCGTCAAGGAGAAGATCAGAGACCTCATGAGCGCATAGATACCCACATAGATGCCGATTAGGATGAAAAAAGGTGACAAGATATGCCAGGGTTCCCAAGAGGAGGACGAGAATTTCAACCCCTTTGGAGTGCGCCCAGAAGATGATCGCCTGATAAACCCCGATAACCAGTAGCAACACGATAGGGGCAAACATATAGCCCTTCGGCGATTTGAAAAGGAGAGGAGGCAAAGCGACACAAACAGCCCAGAACAACTTCGCATCCCCAGGGGCGAAGAAGTTAAAAATGTAGGACAGATAGGCCAGGACAGCTCCGCCGAGCGTCACCGATATGAGATAGAAGAGCGGAATCCAACCTTGAAGCCAGAAGATCACCTGCAGTATGAATCCGCAATAGAGCAACCCAAGGCTGCAGAAGTTCCTAATCCTCCGCTCCTTTAAATCGGTGATACTGGCATAAAGACAACAGCCG
>JAGGXZ010000145.1 GCA_021162805.1 Candidatus Poribacteria bacterium | reverse complement strand
TGCCGCTGAGCGAGGAGATGACCTTTCCCCTTGCCGCTGATTTCATACTCTCAAAGCGCAAAGGCCCCGTTGCCACCACCGTGGTCACCTCGATGCTGATCGAACATGTCGCCGCCAAGTATGGCGTGGAGGTCAAAAGGACAAAGGTAGGGGTCGGCAATGTGGTCGATCTGATGCAGGAGATGGAGGCGGTTATAGGGGGCGAGGGTACCGGCGGGGTGATCTATCCTGAAGTCCATCTGACAAGCGACGGGATTACCTCGGCGGCGGTTATCGTCCAGATGTTGGCTGAAAGGGGAGAAAAGCTTTCCCAGATCGTCTCCGAATATCCCGAATATCATATAACCAAGCGCAAGCTGCCCATACCGGAAGGCGTTGACATCGGAGAGCTGGTACGGAAGATCGCCGAGAGGCATAAGGATGAAAACCCTGATCTGACGGATGGGGTCAGGATCGACAGGGGCAGCAGTTGGATCTGCATCAGAAAATCGGGGACTGAGCCGGTGGTGAGGGTCTTCGCCGAAGCAACCACAAAGGAGGAAAGCGAAAGGCTTGCGGACGTTTTCCTGGAGGAGGTCACATGGATTGATCACAGAATAATTGGAATCGGAGGTGGTGTCTCATGCTTTTAAGTCTTGAGTTCCCGGAAGAGGTGTTAATAGCAGCAAGGGAAAACCCTGACACGTTTGCACGTAAGGTGCTGATATACACTTTAGGACATCTTTATCAGCAGGGGAAAATATCGGCTGGCATCGCCGCTAAAGCTTTAGGATGTAGCAGAACCGAGTTCTATTTCCTAATCTCTGAAAACGGGTTCCCCGTTATGGATTACCCCGAGGAGGAATTAAAGCGGGAATCACGGACCAGCCGTGAAATCGCAGAGAAAGTCAAAAAATGAGAGTTGTCGTGAACGCTACTCCTCTTATATCATTGGCTTTGATCGACAAGCTTGATCTTCTGAGAAAGCTTTTCGATGAGGTTATCGTACCTAAAGGCTGACTGGGTTATCATGGATGAGCGTCTTGGCAGACGAGTTGCTCAGGCCATGGGATTGCCTGTTAAGGGAACCCTGGGAATTTTGCTAGCTGCTTATTTCGCAGATCTAATTTCAAAGGAGGAGGCGAAAAAGTCCGTACAATATTTGATTCAAAGTGGCATTTACGTTAGCCGCCGTTTGGTGAACTGGTTTGAGGAAGAGATCGAAAAGAAATAACCGGAGGTGAAAAGATGGCAGGCAAGTTCCGAATAGCGTGCCACCTGATCGTGTGGGGTGGCGAGGGAAGGGAAAATCCCGAGAAGGTCTTCCGCGAGGTGGCGGAGGCCGGATATGACGGCGTTGAGGGCGTCGGAGCCTCATCCCTCGAGGAGCTACTCGAGATGGCGAAGCTGGCCGCCAGATACGGCCTGCATATCGTCAACGCAGGCGGGCCTGATCCCAGGACTAAGATAGACTACAACGTGCTTCTGGGCAACTCGGCAGCCGAAGTGCCAGCATGCCGTAGAGCTCAGTTCGGAGGGATCAACCCTACAGATGAGGATTTCAAACGAGCGGCCGACTCTCTCAGGGAGATCATAGAATACGCCCGGGAATATCACATCAAACCCTTCCATCACGCCCATCGAGGGACGATGATAGAGACCGTCGAGGACGCCGTTAAGCTCCTGAACGCCGCTCCGGGGCTCTACCTTCTGTTGGACACGGGACACCTGCTCGCCGGGAGGTCCGATCCCATGGAAGCCGTGGAGAAACTGGGCGATAGAATCGCCCACGTCCACCTCAAGGACTTCTATGCCGAGGATCCCGAAAGGTGGGATAACCATAAGAGCAAATGGTGGGATGAGGGCAGATTCGAGGAGCTCGGAAAAGGCAATATGGGCCTGGACGTAAAGGCCATCCTCGAAGGGCTTGAGAGGGTCGGATATGACGGGTGGATATCGGTCGAACAGGATAGGGCCACCCATCACTCTCCCGCGGAGACGGCCAGGATCAACAGGGAGTATCTGAGAGAATTGGGATATTAAAGGGGAGCTGATATGGATAAGGTCAAAATAGCCATCGTGGGCTGTGGCGGTATGGCCGGAGCCCATCTCAACGGCTACGCCGCCCTGTACCGCATGGGGATAGAGGAGTTCGAGATCGTAGCCACATGTGATGTGGTTGAAGGGAAAGCACAGGCTTTTGCCGAAAGGGCAGAGGGGTTCCAGGGCACTAGGCCTCGGGTATATAGGGAGCTGGACGAGCTGCTTAAATCTGAGGAGATAGACGCCGTGGACACCTGTCCGCCTCACTACCTGCATCACACCATAGCGATCGAGTGCCTGGAGAACGGCGTGGACGTGATCGTCGAAAAGCCGCTTGCCGTGACCGTGAGGGCGGGAAGGATGATGATCGAGGCGGCAGAACGGAACGGCAGGATACTTGCCGTGGCCGAGCAGGTGAGAAGATGGGTCTGCTCAAGGATCATCTGGTGGGCTTTCAAATCCGGCATGCTCGGTGATCCCAGGTTGATATACACCCACTCCGTCTCATTCCCCGGAAGGATCGATCCGCGCAATCCCACCATCAACTCGCCGAAACCCTGGCGTGCCGATCTGTTCAAGGGAGGCGGAGGATGGGTTTTGGACGTGGGTGTGCACTACATCGACATGCTCCGTTTCATCTTCGGCGATGTGGAGGAGGTCTACGCCGTGGTGGATAACCTCAACGGGATCGCCTACTCCGACGGCCCCTCGACCGTCGAGGATACCGTTCACGCCATCCTGAAGTTCGAAGACGGCCTTATATGTAACTGGTCATGGACACATGGCGGGCCCGGGAGGGGGTTCAGCCACAGTTACTTCTATGGTCGGCTCGGATCGATCTACAGCCCCGGACATTACCCCACCAAACCGGAGATGCACCTCTTCGACGGAACAACCAAGAGCTCTGATGAGCTTCAGGAGGAGTTCTGGAGCTCGATAGATGGGGAGACAAAGGAGAGGTTCTTCCCGAAGGGGATCACCGAAGGGGTGGCGATTGAGCTGTATGATTTCATACAGGCGGTCAAAAACAGATCCAGACCGGAGGTGGACGGCTGGGAGGGATTGAAAGCTCAAGCCGTATGCGACGCATTCTTCGAATCCTCCGCCCTCGGTCAGCCGGTTAAGGTGGAAGATGTCCTGGAATGTAAAGTGGAGAGGTATCAGGGACCCATAAACGAGGGGAATGGGATATGAACGTTGAACGTTAGAACGTTCAACGGGTCAACGCTGTTAGGGAGGTATCAAGGTGAAGAAGAACATAGTTAAGGAGAAGCTTGCCTCTGGGAAACCGTCCGTCGGGACGTGGCTTAACCTATGTTCACCTTTCGCGGCCGAGTATATGGCCCACGTGGGCTGGGATTGGCTGGTCGTCGATACCGAACATAGCCCCGTTGACATGGAGACGACCGCCCACTGCTTCCAGGCGATATGCACGACCGAGACCATTCCGATGGCACGGGTGGCGTGGAATATGCCCGTTCTGGTGAAACGTTTGCTGGACGCAGGCGCCTTGGGATTGGTCGTGCCTATGGTCAACTCGCCTGAGGAGGCCGAGAGGGCCGTCAAATCGATGAAGTATCCGCCTGACGGGTTCAGATCGATAGGAGGGGGAAGATGCACGCTTTATGGGCCTGATTACAGGACGAGAGCCAACGAGGAGATATTGGTCGTCGTCCAGATAGAGCATATCGATGCCGTCAAGCGTGCCGGGGAGATATTGTCGGTGGAGGGCGTGGATGCGTGTTTCATCGGGCCGAATGATCTGGCGGGATCTATGGGCGTCCGGCCCGGTTCACCCGAGCATGAGGAGGCGGTTATGTCCGTCTTGAAGGCCGCCAAAGAGGTCGGCGTCGCGCCCGGCATCCACGTCTTTTCGGCCGATGACGCCAACAGGAGGATAGAACAGGGATTCCAGTTCATCGCCGTCTCAAGCGATCTCGGTTTTCTCCTCTCTCAGGCGAGATCGGAGTTCGCAAAGCTGAACAATGGGTGGAATATCTGAGGTGAAAGTCTGCTTGTCATAGGTGGCGATGACAGAGGCAGCAGCGTTCAGGTGAACGGCGACCTGGATGAGATCGGGCTTTTCAACGTCGCCTTGAGCGAGGACGACATAAAGGAGATTATGGAGAAGGGGCTCGCTCAGATAGCAGCCGTGACACCCACCGGTAAACTCGCCACGACATGGGGTAAGATGAAGCTTTCGCGGAATTAGAAGATCGTCTCAACATATCTGAGACAGATGGCATACCGTTCCAGATCGGGAAAGTCCCTATGTCTCACGCCGTAGTAGATCGTCACGATCGTCCCGTCGTCCAGTTGAGCCGAGCTGGGATAGCCGCAGTCGGTGTTTTCGCTTCCCCAATCGAGCAGAAGGCCGTTCTCCACATCCCAGGAGCTGCCGCCATCATGGCTCAGCATGGCGAAAACTCCAAAGGGTTCCAGCCGATGTCCGGTTGTCATAAGGATCGCCCCGCTCTTGAGAAGGATAGCATCGGCCGGATGGAATCCCCTGCCGAGGATTTCATCCGGCTTCGGCCAGGTGTATCCGCCGTCCTCCGACACGGATCGATAGGTGCCGAGCCCGTCTCTGAGTAGGGCCAATATTCTCCCGTCCGGAAGGGTCAGAAGGGCCGTCTCGTTGTAGCCCTTCGCTATCAAGCTCGGATCACCCCAGCTTACCCCATTGTCCCTCGAGCGGAAAAGATAGGAGCTGTACTCTCTCCCCTCGCTCCAGCCGTATATGTTCATAAGCATCGTGCCATCGGGAAGCGAGACTATCCTGCCGAAGGGCGATCCATATCTGAGCGGCGATATATCCAGCCTATGGGGCTTCGACCAGTTCTGGCCGTTGTCCTCCGAGGCGGTCAGCCAGACGGTATATTCTCCCGTTTTATCCGTAAACCTGCCGTTCTCATAGGGCCCTGTCACGGCAAAGGCCAATATAAGCCTTCCGTTCGGTGCTCTGCCGAAGGCAGGATTTCTCGAATCGGGCGGAAGATCGACGATCACTTTTGGTTTACTCCAGCTTCTTCCCCCATCGGATGACCTTATCAGATCGAGCCGTCCCCCGACACCGACGTGGGGCGCTCCACCGCGGATAACGGCCAGAAGTTCTCCGTTCCCCAATTTGATCATCACGGGGAAATATCCCTCACCCTTGACGGCCACAATTCTCTCCACATCTTCGGCCTTTCTTATCATGCTTACCTCCCTTGTGGCGCTAAGATATAAGATACTCAAGGTTATCAGACACGTCACCCCGATTTGACTCAGGTTCATTCTATCTCCTTCACCTCAGTCTATGGAATTGGAACGCGAAAAGCTTGGCGTCACGCATGATAAATCGAAGCTTGACGCCCCTCCCGATGAGAGAGCTTATATCAGAGCTGCCGTGCCAGGTCACATCCTTCGATATGTAGTCGCCGTTTATCGGATCGCACTCATCGGCCGAGAAACCGGAGATGGGTTTACCGTCCACGCTCTGGATTTCCACACGAAGATGTCCTCCCGCCGTGGTCTTCAGGTTAACCGAGAGCACCTTACCCTCCAGAAGAAAGGGGGAAGTGGTGATCTCGCCGCCTCTGTGATCGGCCTCGGCTGAGACGAATCCATCGAGCCTCAAGACGGCTCTGGTTATCGCGCCTTTGAACCTATCCCTTTTAAAGTCGTAGTTGCCATGGGTGAAATCATAGGCGGAGTAATAGATCCAGACCTCATCGTCATGCGTAATCAGAGCGGGAGATGAAAACGTGATGCCGCCGTCCCAGCCACCTGTCTTCCCGATCGGGATGAAAGGTTGTCTATCGAACCGCGTCCATCTTATACCGTCAGGGCTGGCGGCGAAGTGTATCTCCATCGGCCCATCATTCCCTGCCTTCTCCTTTGGAGCGCCAAGGGCCATAGCTACATCGGGCCGATAGTGATAGTAAGCGGTCGGAAAGATCAGATACGCGTTCAGCGCTCCAGGATATTCGGCCACGATGCACCTGTCGCCGGTTTTAAGCGGACGGTTCACCTTAAACGTCACATTCTTGGCTTCCTCAATCAGGGACTGATCGATGAGGAGCTGTTTCTTCTCTCCGATTCTCCTCATGGAGGTCCACTCGAGCGAAGCGAGTAAAACATAGATTTCGATCATGGTTTTCCTCCACCTTGTTAGCTTTCAACAATCAGCTTGAGAAGCGGTGGTCGGATAAGGTTATCAGATCTTTCAAACTATTTCAAGCCATCGGAAGGCTTTTCGCGATCCCCTCCCGCACTTGACAATTCGATCGGGGCAAATGTATTATAATCCGAAATCCCTTTTCGAAAGGTCGTTCTTATGATGAAGCTTTGGGGTGGAAGATTCTCGAAGGAGTTGACATCCGAGACGGAGAGGTTCACCGAATCAATAGAAATCGATAGCCGTATGATCTTGCATGATATCTGGGGCAGCGAGGCGCACGCTATAATGCTGGCCAGACAGGAGATCATCTCGCAGGAGGATCTGAGACAGATATTGAAGTGGTTGGAGAAAGCCAAGGGGGAGTATCAGAAGGGCAAGTTCGTGCTGAAACCGGAACTTGAAGACGTGCATATGAACGTTGAGACGTATCTGATAGAGGGAGCAGGCAAGGAGTACGGCGGCAAACTGCACACGGCGAGATCACGTAACGACCAGGTTCTGGTGGACGCCAGGCTCTACGTCCGCGAGCAGATACTGAAAAGCGAGGAGCTGCTGTGTGCTCTATCCGAGGAGTTCATAAAGATAGCCAAAAGATACCCGGATGCCGTCATGCCCGGCTACACGCACACGCAACATGCTCAACCCATAACGCTTGGGTTCTGGGCGACCGGCTATGTCAGCATGTTCCTGAGGGATCTGAGACGGCTGAGAAATGCCTACGAGATAGTCAACACCAACCCGCTCGGCGCATGCGCTTTGGCGGGCACCTCCTTCCCCACCGATAGAGAGCTGACGACATGGCTTTTGGGCTTCGATTCCACACACGAGCACGCTCTCGACGTCATAAGCTCACGGGATTTTATCGCTGAGACGCTGTGCGCCTTGGCCATACTGGCCTCTAACCTCTCAAGGTTGGCCGAGGAGATAGTATACTGGAGCGCATATGAGTTCGGGATGATAGAGCTGGACGATGCATATGCGCTGGGCAGTTCCATCATGCCTCAGAAGAAAAATCCCTGTATAGCGGAGCTCGTGCGCGGGAGGACGGGACATATCTACGGCGCTCTGATCGGATTGCTCACGACGCTGAAGGGACTCCCGATGGGATATAATCGCGATCTGCAGGAGGACAAGCCGCCGTTGTGGTACGCCTTCGACATCATACAGTCGGAGCTTTCGATCCTGACCGAGATGTTGCCGACCACCACGTTTAATATCGACAGGATGGAGGAATTGGCGGGAGCGAACTTCTCAACAGCCACCGAATTGGCCAACTTCCTGGTCGTCCATCGAGGGCTCTCTTTCAGGGAGTGTCACGAGATCGTCGGCTGGGTGGTGGGTGAGCTGGCTAGAAGAGGATTGAGCTTCACCGATCTGGATGAGACGCGCAGGTTGCTTAAAGAACGGGGGATTGAGATCCCCCTCGAGGAGCTCAGACAGGTGATCGATCCGAAATATGCCGTTCAGATAAACAAGAGCCTCGGCGGCACATCACCCAAAGAGGTCATTCGGATGACTGAGCTCCTGCTCTCTAAGCTTCGGGATCACGAGTTCTCAGTTAAAAGCAGGAGTGATGCGATCCAGGAGGCCAAGGAGAGGACCGATAGGATCGTTCAGCATGTGCTGAACGGAGGTGATGTGGGGGAGATAATAGCGCATCTGAAGGGTGAACGATGAGAGGAACTTATATCGGGGTGATACTGATCATCCTTTCCCTCTTCTCGGCGTGCTCTAGATATCCGAACCTTACGCCCCAGCTTTACATCGAATCCATCGGCAGAACGAGGGTTGAAAGGGCTTCGTGGATGGGGAAGCTCCTGAAAGGTAAACGAACGGTAAGTCACGAGCCATACGATCCTTTCGACCTTGTGGCAGCTCACAAAAGGGCGCCGATGAAATCCTTTCTGAAGATCACCAATCCGCGCAACGGCAGATCGGTTATCGTCAGGGTCATCGACAGGGTGCCTCGCAGAAACGATTGCGATGTTCTGGTCTCCTGGCGAGCTGCTAAGCTCCTAGGCCTCCTCAACGAGAAGATAGGCAAGATGATCGTGGAGCCGATCCGGGTGATACTGATCAGACAGTTCGGCGTGGCCTCATGGTACGGAGATCCGTGGCATGGGAAAAAGACGGCGAATATGGAGATCTACGATATGAACGGGATGACGGCAGCACATAGGTTTCTGCCCTTCAACACATTGTTAAGGGTAACGAATCTCCAAAACGGCAGATCCGTGATCGTGAGGGTTAACGATAGGGGGCCGTTTCTAAAAGGCAGGATACTCGATCTCTCCTATGAGGCGGCCAAAGAGTTAGGCATGATCGAGCATGGAACGGCATATGTGATGTTGGAGGTGTTACCTGAAGATGGGATCACGGCAAAGGCTGATTCTAGCTCTGGACGTGGAAAGTCCTCAAAAGGCAGCGGATCTGGTGAGGAGACTGAGTGATTTGATCTCCTTCTACAAGATCGGCCTTCGTCTCTTCACCTTGGGCGGTCCCCGGATCATCTCGAAGCTTAAGGAGATGGATGTGAAGCTCTTCCTCGATCTAAAGCTTCATGATATCCCGAATACGGTGGCCGATGCATCGCGGGCGGCGGTTTCAATGGGAGTTGACATGTTCAACCTTCATATCGGCGGCGGCATGAGGATGATGCAAGCGGCCGTTGAGGCAGCTCGTGATGAGGCCGACAGGATCGGTATCCCCCCTCCTATTCTCCTCGGCGTAACGGTCCTAACAAGCCTGGATGAGGATGAAATGAGGAGGATATATGGGACAGAGAGGTCGATCAGGGATCAGGTAGCCCATATGGCTGAGATGGCCAAATCGGCGGGACTTAATGGAGTGGTCGCCTCCCCTTTGGAGATCGACGTCATACGGGATAGATGCGGAGAGGATTTCACGATAGTTACCCCCGGTGTCAGACCGGAATGGTTCGAGAGGGGAGATCAGAGAAGGGTTATGACCCCATCCCAAGCGCTCAGGGCCGGGGCCGATTATATCGTCGTGGGAAGGCCGATTTACGCCTCCGATGACCCAAGGGGGGCGGCGTTTAAGATCATCGAGGAGATAGAGGGATGAGAAGGGACGAGATAATCGATATGTTTCGTCAGACCGGAGCGCTCCTTGAGGGACATTTCAAGCTTCGCTCCGGAATGCATAGTCCTATCTTCTTCCAGTCAGCCGTCGTGCTCCAATATCCCCGATATGCCGAGAGGTTGTGCGGGGAAATAGCTGAACAGGTCAAGGGATTTAACATAACCCTCGTTATAGGTCCGGCCGTGGGTGGGGTGATCCTGGCATATGAGACGGCCAGGCATCTCGGGGCGCGGGCGATCTTCGGCGAAAAGGACGGCTCAGGCGGGATGTTCCTCAGGCCGGGGTTCGAGATAAGGCCGGATGACAGGGTGCTAGCCGTGGATGATGTCCTGACGACAGGCGGATCGGTGAGGAAGGTAATGGATTTAGCCGAGAGGATGGGCGGGAAGGTCGTCGCCGTGGGATGTTTGATAGATAGAAGCGGAGGCAAGGCCCTCTTCGATGTGCCTAAGATATCGCTTCTAACTCTGGATGTGCCCACTTATGCTCCAGAGGAATGTCCCCTCTGTCGGGCCGGGAGCAGAGCTGTGGAGCCTTAGGGGATCCCTATCAACTTGTGAACCTGTACCGATAGACGCCATCTGGGATTCTTCAGGACAGCATTCACGCAGATCTGCACGGCCTGGGGGTTGTTATCCACGGGCTGAAGATAGATGAGCGGATGATATCTTATCCTCTTAAGATCCTCCTCGGATCGTATGACGTATTTCAGCTCGTCGGCGATCTCCATTACAAGCGGATGTACCTCCGCCCCGGGCTTAGGCGACACCGTTATCCAGGATGCGAGCCTGAGCGATTTCTGAAAGATAGTCCCGTTGGTCTCAATCGCCACCTCATACCCCTCCTCCCTGAGCATCGGGATCAATCTCGAAAGGTCCTGCAACGTAGGTTCGCCTCCTGTCAGACAAACCCAATCGCACCCGTATTTCGAGACCTCCTCCAAGACCTCCTCCTCGCTCATGCGTTTTCCCTTTTCCATCTTCCAGGCGTATTTCGTGTCGCAGAAATCGCATCTCAGATTACATCCGGCGAATCTAACGAAGACCATAGGCTGACCGGTGCGATGTCCCTCGCCTTGAACCGAGTAGAAGATCTCTATAACCCTTACCATATGGAATACTCCTCCTTGGAGGTTGGAATTTCAAACCAATTTCCACCTGTCTCCCGAGCCAACTTCACCTGTTGAGGGTCCTTTACCCCCAGGACATAGACGCTGAGCCCGTTCTTCAAGGCGACCTTTATCACATCCTCGACCTTATATTCGCCTTTCATCCTCTCATCCGTGACCAGCACGAAGATCCTATCCGATTTCCGTCTGAGCTTCAGTTTCTCCATCGCTGTCATAAGGGCGTTCAACGCCCGCTCATCGCCTATACATCTTATCGAGATCAATCTCTCCCTGACCCTTGATATGTCATTTGTGGGGCCGAAGATATTTATGAGATCCTCTCGCTCCATTCGATTGAAGGAAACCACGCCGACGAGCAGGTCGATGTTAGCCCTCTTGACTCTTTCAACCATCCCCGAAAGCTTCCTGGCGACCATCAAGATATGAGGACGCATCGTTCCGCTGGAATCCACAAGGAAAATCAGATCCATTTTGCCCGATCGGTTTTTCCCGATCATCTCCTCAACCATGGCGTCTAGCATGTCAGAGACGGTTATTCCCTGCGGTTCGATCCCCTTTTGGATATCCCCGATCGTCCCTCTTTTCACGGCGGGCGTGAAGATATCAGTGGGTCTCCTCGACCTCGGTAGGGCGATAGGTCCGGTTTTCACCTCCTCCTTCCTCTGTGGCAGTGCCAGCCATCCCTCATCGCTCATCTGAAGCTCATCATCGAGTTTCACGTTGAGATCAAGTGAGATCTGAGGTGTTGACGGTTTCATCCTCATCCTCTGCACTCTCCTCTCAGATCCAACAGGGGATATCTTCCGTGAGTTCACGATAGGGGTGATCCTCTTAGGGACGATCCTTCGGGCGACCCTCGTCCGCCTGACGGACAATACATCGACCTGCATTTCGCCGGAGAGGGGGTTAGGTCTTCTCGATCCGAGGATCACCCACAGGATCAGAAGGAGAATCAGGTGTAGGATAAGGGATATCGTGAAGGAACCTATCTGTCTTCGATGGATCATCTCATATCCCCGCCCGCGCCAGGGTCAGAACATAGACGGAAGCGGCACCGGCTTCAAGGAGGACCTTGGCAGCTTCAGAGGCTGTTGCTCCTGTCGTTAAGACGTCATCTACCAGCAGCAGGTTTAGCCCTGATATCGAGGATTCGTCTTTGACCTGAAAGGCTCCTATCACGTTCCGCTTTCGTTTCTCTCGCCCTTGGAACTGACTTTGAGGGGGAGTATGGCGGATTTTGATGAGGATATCGTCCCTATATTCAAGACCCATCCTTTCGGCGACGGCTCTCGCCAGCGGTTCGACCTGGTTAAATCCCCTCTCGGCCAAACGCTTTTTGGAGAGAGGCATTGGGATGACCATTTGGGCATCGTTGAACTCGTCAAGCGGGGCATGTTCGATCAAAAGTTGGGCCAGTGGACGAGCCATCACCAGCTTGCCCTCGAATTTCAGCAGATGTATGGCCGTCTCGACGGCGTCCTGATATAGAACGGCCGATCGGGCCTTGGCGAAGGAGGGTCTGGTCTGAATGCAGTCACGGCAAAGGGGCTCCATGGGGGTTGAACGGAGAATGGGGTCAAGGGAAAGAGGATACCCACAGATATAGCAGACAGGATCACGGATAGGCCGGATCTTGGCCCAGCAGTCAGGGCAGATATATTTGATCCGCCATATTCCCAACTCACTTCCACAACATCTACATCTGGCGGGAAAGAGAAAAGTTATGAGGCTTTCGATCCACCTGTTCACTCGCTGATGACCTCCAGAAGGTCATCGACCTCGATTCCTATCCTTTCTATCTCCCCCTCGGCTAACTCCAACACAGAATGGGCTCCTCTAACGATGGGGCTAAATCTGTAGGGTTTCAGCAGGGGCAGAATCTTTATCACCTTCATCCTCTCATCGAGGAAGATCACGTCGATCGTAAATCGCATGAAGAGGGTATGAACTGAGTTACAGGGGACGATCAGAACCCCTTCGCCGGGTGAGATACCTTTTTTGCCGAGCAAGCCGAGGAATCTACTCAAGAAGGTATCAGCGATTTTTATCCTATCACCTATTATCCTGTCCTTGGTTCGATTTACCACTGTGGCGAACACGGATCACCTCATCAGCGATAAGGCCCTTATGATGACAGGTCCCATAAGAAGGATGAAAAGCATGGGCAGCGTACAGAGTATAAGGGGGAAAATCATCTTCGTGGCCGCCTTGGCTGCGGCCTCCTCTGCCTTTTGCCGTCTGTGAGTTCTTATGGACTCCGCCTGTGCCCTTATAACATCGCTTATATCCACTCCAAGTTTATGCGCTTGAATCACCGCCCCCACGAAGGATGAGAGTATCGGCATCCTCATCCTCTGAGATAACCCTTTCATCGCCTCCTCAAAAGACCTTCCCACCCTCATCTCATTGATCACCCTCGAAAGCTCCTCCTTAAGAGCCCCTTTTTGTATGTATCCCAGGATCTTCTCCATAGCGGTGGAGAAGGAGAAACCTGCTCCTATAAGGATGTCGAGCATGTCGAGGAAATCGGGCAACGTTTTCTCAATGTTCTCCTGTCTCTTTCTACCTCTGCGGATGATCCAAGTGTAAGGGAGGAAAAGGGCATTGATGAGAAGCAGGATAAGAAAGACAGGTTTCGGGAAGACTCTGGAGACCGTTTCAGCGGTCAGCAGATAGAAAAGAGGTGCTGCCACGAGCGATGCGATTTGAAGTAGGAGGAAAGATCCTGCCCGCAGTCCCCATGGGTTGCCCGCGATCTCCAGTTTCTCCTCAAGCTTATCCCTGACAGCAGGAGGGATGAATCCTCTAAGGATCGCATCGATGCGGGCAATAGCCCCCATCGGGGGCATCTCCTTGATCCTTCTCTCAACTTCGATCTCTCTCCTTCGGAGAAGATAAAGCGAAATAAAGCTCGATATGGAGAATATGATCAGATAATACCAAAAGCTCAAAACTCGATACCCCTCACTATCCTGTAGATGATCATAACCCCGGTCACACTCATCGCCAACCCCAGGCTCAGCAGAATCAGACCGGGTCTGGTTGTATAAAGCGGAGTGAGGAAACCGGGGTTGAGATTATAGATAAAGAAGGCCAATCCAAAAGGTATAGCTACGCCTATCACGGCTGAGAGCCTCGTCTGAGCCGTGGATCTCCTTATCTCCCCTTTCAGCCTGATCCTATACCTGAGGGCATCCGCCGTCTTCTCAAGCATATAGCTCAGATCTCCTCCTACATCCTGATAGATCAGCAACACCGATATGACCAGTCTGAGCTCGGGGATGGGGATCCTCGAGTTGAGCCATTCCAACGCCTGTTGGACTGTAGCTCCCAGTTGTATTCGGTTCACCACTCCCATGAACTCTCTGGAGATAGAGAGGGATGGTTCCTCGGCCAAGATCTGGAAGGCTTGAGGCAGGCTCAACCCCGCCTTGATCGATCCGACCAGGGAATTAACGACGTCGATCAATTGTGAGTTGATCTTATCCATCTGCCTAGCTCTCAATGCGGATAGGATCAGGTATGCCACCATATATGTGGAAGCTCCCCACAGCGTCCCCATGAGGAAATTGCGCGCCATCGTCATCGAGGCCACAGCGGCAAGGAAAGCCACCGGTATCGGTAGAAGCTTTATGTATCTCTTGGAATAGATCATCGAGGAGAGCCTGTATCTGAAGGGCATCTGAGCGGAAATACCGGACTTGGAGGACGGAGAGCCGGTAAACCTCTCAAGTCTTCGCCTGTCCCTTCCCGCTTGGGAGGAGATCCTGAGGATCAGAAAGGTGGTTATAGCAAATGCCGTTATCGCTATTGCCAGGAGCATCATAGTATCCCCAGCTTAGCCGGGTCAAATCCGAACTCCTGAAGCTGATCCAGGAAGGAAGGCCTGGCTCCGGTGTAGGTGAACTCCCCGATGACCCGGCCGTTTCTGTCAAGCCCCTTTCTTCTGAAGACGAAGATATCCTGAAGGATAACTTTGTCAGCTTGAATTCCCTGCACCTCCGTTATCTTGACGACCTTGCGCGATCCGTCGGGGAAACGCCCCATCTGAACGATCACATCGAGAGCCGAGGCGATCTGTTCCCTTATGGCCCTTTCAGGTAGCTCAATTCCGGACATCAACGCCATGGTTTCAAGTCGTGATATCATATCCAAGGGCGAGTTAGCATGACATGTGCTCATCGACCCCTCATGTCCCGTGTTCATTGCCTGCAGAAGATCCAAAGCCTCACCACCTCGAACCTCACCGATTATGATCCTATCGGGACGCATTCTCAGGGCGTTCCTAACCAGATCTCTTATGGAGACTCCTCCTCTCCCGGTCAATCCCGCGGGTCTCGCCTCAAGCGTGATGACATGTTCCTGATGCAATTTCAGCTCCGCCGCGTCCTCTATCGTGATCAAGCGCTCGCCCTCGGGAATAAAGGAGGAGAGGACGTTGAGAAAAGTCGTTTTGCCCGTGCTCGTTCCGCCTGAGATCATCACGTCCAACCGCGCCACAACACACGCTGCCAGGAAATCGGCCATCCTCCTATCGATCGTTCCCAGTTGGATAAGCTCATCCATGGTAAACCTTTCCTTATAGAACTTATGTATCGTCAACACGGGGCCGATGAGCGATATCGGAGGTATGACGGCGTTAACCCTCGATCCGTCCGGTAGCCTTGCATCTACCATCGGATTAGTTTCGTCAAGGCGTCTGTTAAGCGGCGCTATGATCCTATGGATTATCCTGAGCAGATGTTCGTCGTCCTTGAATTTCTTCCCCGTCGGATATATTCTACCACCTCTCTCAATGTATATCCTATGGGGGCCGTTTACCATTATCTCGGTCACCTCAGGATCTTTCATGAACTCCTCTATCGGTCCCAATCCGAGTATCTCAGCCATTATCTCGTCGAACAACTTCTCCTTTTCACCACGTGAGAGGGATATCATTTCGCGGTTGAGGATCGAGCTCAATATGCGTTCAACCTCTATCTTTATCCTCGCTTCATCATCACTCGAAAGCAGCTCAGGAGGGAGCAGATCCAGTACCTGAGAATGTATCCTGATTTTAAGCTCCAGATCCAAGTCTGATTCTGTCGTAAGTTCAGCGTTTAACGGTTGTGCGTTCAATGTTTGTTGGACTACCCGATGGGTAAGGGGCTCACGTTCATACACTTCGGAGGACCTCGAGGGGCGATACGAGGCGACACTGCTGGAAAAGGTACGGCTCCTGGTTCTTTCAACTCTTCCAGGCTTTGCTCTCTGTGTTTCCCCGGTTTCCTCCTTTCTAGGCGGATTGGTCATTTCAAATTTCCTCAATCTTTCAATCAGAGACATCCTATCACAACCCCTTTATCTCCAACAGCTTTTTAAGTCGTGAGATCAGGCTTTTTCGGTTTTTCTCGAATCCTGTTGGGAGCATTTCACCTATTAACATGGAGGCGATCTCCGTTATCTCCTTAGCCAATTTCGAATTAGGTCGATGAACAACGATCGGCACACCGGAGTTTATGGAATCAAGCATTTGTTTGGGATCGAGGCTAATCGTGCCCTCGATCATCACGCCTAGGACCTCCTCCATATCGGAGACCGTCACATCTTTCACCCCCTCCATTTCCACCGCTATCAGCTTCAGCTTTGAAAGAGGATAATGAAGCCTTCGCATAACGTCCAAGGCGATCTTAGCGTTTCGTACCCCTGGGATGGAATTTGGTATCAGGTAGAGTATGGCATCCGAGAGATCTAAAGCGGTAAGGGTCGGCTCGATGAAAAGGGGAGGGTTATCTATCAGGATGAAATCGAACCTTCGTCTCATCACTTCCAGTATCGCCTCCACGTGTTTCCCACTCACCTCTTCGGCATATCTGGGATGTGGGGGAGCGGCGAGTAACATCGCTCCTGATGGATGGGCGGACATGTATTTGAGCAGCTCCTCCTCCGTCAGCTCCCCCTTCTCGACAACAGGGAGAAGATCGTAGATCGTATACTGCGGCACAATATCTAAAACGACATGGAGTTCACCAAACTGGAGGCTTAGATCGACCATAGCCACCGAATTCCTTGTCCTCGATGCGACTATAACGCCAAGATTAGCGGTCAGACTTGTCCTCCCGATCCCTCCCTTCGAGCTAAAGAGGGAGATCACCCATCTATTGGATGAGACAATCTCCTCCTTTTCCTCTTCCACCATCGGAGCCGGCTCTTCGATCTCTTGAGCGGTTGGACGTCGTGGTATGCCGAAGATATCCGCCAGGGTCTCCTCCATATCCTCCGGCTCCACCGGTTTGAGCAGGAATTCCCTCGCACCCGATTGCATCGCCCTTCTAAGTGAATGGAATCTACCCTCGTAGGAGGTCATCACCACGATCGTCCCTGGCATCTCAGCGGAGATCCTCCTGGCGATCTCCGTCCCGTTTATCCCCGGCAGTTCGTCCTCCACGAAGAGAAGATCTGGTGGATTTTCTCTGATCGCCTCCAGACATCTCTCCCCGTTATCGGCCTCACCGATCACCTCAACGCCCTTTTCGGCGAGGGATCTTCTTATAACTTCTCTGGATTCCGGATCGCTATCCGCTATAAAAGCTCTCATCGCTCTCACCAGGTGAAAGGTTTCTTTTCAGTTGCCTCGGCCGAAAGCTGAGGCATAATCTCCTGAGCCGATCCGCCCTCCCTGATTATCTTTGGCGTCATGATGTATATCAGCTCCGTCTCGATCTTCTCTTTGCGGGAATAGGTGAAGAGATGCCCCAGGATCGGGATATATCCGAGTATAGGCAGGCGGGTTTTATTGTCGATCTCTCTCTGCTGGAGCAATCCCCCCAGCACCACCGTCTCGCCGTCTTTGGCCCTGACGTTAGCCTGGATCTTTCTGGTCGCGAAAGTGCCTATTCTGCCGACGGGCGTGTAAAAACCGGCCCCTCTGTTTATCTCGCTGACCTCAGAGTCGAGCTGAACGTTTATATAGCCGTCCTCATCTATAGTGGGGGTTATCTGGAGTCTGACGCCGTATTCCCTCGTCTCCCTCCCGAAAGCCAACCTGCCTATGCCCGGGGCGCCTAACGTCTCGGTGACCAACGGGATCTCACCGCCGGACAAAGAGGTAGCCTGCTGTCCGCTGATGGTCGTCAGATTAGGTTCAGCCAGCAATCTGGCTGAACCAGAGCTTATAAGGGCATCTATCCTGGCATTCAACAGACTCGCACGGACTATCCGGCCGACCTTGAAAGGCTGGGAAGGGATACTTGTTTCTGAGAAGGTCACCCCCTGGGACCAACTGACGCCAAGACGGGATAACGCACTCCTATTGACCTCAAGGACTTTGACCTTTACGTTTATCTGTACCGGTTTGGAGACCTTTATCCTGTTTACCACCTGATCGGTATACTTTTTTGCTATCTCCTCGGCTAACTTCGAATCGAGCTCGCTCCTGACGGTGCCCTCAAGATAGAGCTGATCCCCGACCCATTTGGCCGTGACATCGCTTATCCCTATCTCCGCCGTTATCTCCTCACCGGTCTTTCTGAAAGGCCTGACTTGGATGAGATTGACCACCCTGCTTGAATAGATCAAAGCGAGTCTCTCAGCCTCGGTTCTCTGTTGTTCCGTGTCAACCGTACCGCTTAGGATAATGGCATCCCTGAGAAGCTTGACCGAGACATTGGGCATATTGAGCTGTGATCGGATGGTGGTTTCCAAATCGGGTGGCAACGCCACCTGAATCGAGTTGACGACGTTTTGCACGTATGCTTTGGCTATCTGCTCGGCTATCCCTCTCTGAGATTCACTCCCCACGGTGCCGCTGAGGAGGGCCACGCCTCCTCTGACCTTCACGTCGATCCTGCTTAACCCCTGTTCCTTAAGAGCGTCCAGAATGGTCTTCTCCAAATCCACCCTCTCATGTCTCACAACAACGTTATCTATCACCTTGCTGACATAGGCTTGAGCGATAGCCTTGGCGAGCTCATGGCTCTTTTCGGATTTCGCTTCCCCCTCAAGTATTACGACGTCGTTTACCACCCTGACCGATATGCCCGGATCTTCTATTTGCGACTTTATCTCCTGTTCGATCCAGCCTGTGTCCCTGTATACCTCGATGATATACCGGGCGAGGCTTCCTTTGTGGCCCCATATCTCAAGGGTGGTTCTGCCGGGAGATTTGCCGTTTATGGTGATATCCCCCGCCGCATTTATCACGGCATCGGCTATCGCGGGATCGCCCAGGATCACGGAATCGCCATTTTTAAGCTCCACATCGATCGTATAGGAATATCCCACGGGTATACGGAGCAGATTGCCCGTCAGGGAGGAACCGGCACCGGCGGGTTTATAAGCGGGAGCGGATTCAACCTTAAGCCGATATACGGTCGCGTCGGTGGAGGGCAGAGATTTGTACGGCGCCTTATACTTTCTGTCGATCTCCACCTGAACGACTTCAGGATTGACGCTTTTCTGGGAGACGGTTATCTTCTGCACCGAATCACTTTCAACGTTAAAGCTCTTCGCCCCCGTTATCCCCCAGGCAAGAATGGCGTTTGGGATCCGAACGATCAGTTTTTTATTCTCTTCTGTTACCTCGCTTCTAAAAGGCCCATCCGCCTTGATCTGCACCTCAACTCCGTCTTCGACCGGCTTATACGTTACAGCCGTCACATGGACGATGGTAGTGGTGGTGGAAATGGTGGAGGTGGGCTTTGGCCTGGCCGCTTCCTCCGATCTCTTTTCGGGCGTCGTAGAGGTGGCAGGGCGAAGTAACTCTAGAACTATCCTCTTAGCTGCCCTGGGGGAACGTTTGACGTATTTGACCCGTTTTGAGAGAAAGATATCCACGTATGTTCTCCCCCTGAGCTTGTCCTCGGACAGTACAATCCGCGATATTCCCCCTTTATTGACGAGGAGGGGCTTGAGTGAGATCAGCTTTGGGGATATACCGCAATCTATGATTTCCACCCTCAAGCTTGAAGGTAGGTTTGAATCGTCGACTATATAGGCTGTCGGGGAGTCGAGTTCGATGACGATCTGGTATCCGCCCTCAGAGGGGATAACCTTTAAGTCGGTCAACATCACCCCTGGGCCACTTCCCCAGAGGGCGCCAGAGGTGAAGATAAGCAATGATGCGATGGCGACGATCTGCCTCATTTGCCTCCCCCCAGGGGTACCTCCTGGCTTGATGTGCCCTTTATCAAGGTCACCTTCGATGTTTTAAGTCTGGCGCCTCGAGATGTCCTGCTGATAACGGCCTTAGGCGGCAGAATCCCTTTCTCCCTGAGATACTCATCCAAGGTTTTGGCTGAACTGGTAGTGAGAGGCGTGCTACCTTTCAGGGATCTGACTAGGATGGAGACATCGCCGGTCTGGGAAGCGAGCTTCAAGGCATAGGCCTGATCGGGTGTCACAGCTAACACCAGGGATCTGGGGACTTTGCTCTCGCGTCTCTGAGATCTATTGGTAGTGAAACGAAATCTGCCCGTTGAAACCCTCCCTTGCCCGGCGCTATCCGGCGGTTCGCCGTAGTTAACCCCCACCACCAGCAGATTTTGGGCGACCTCAACCACCATTCTCTCGTTGGTAGTCTCATCCCTGATCTCAGCCAGCACGTCTATCCTATCGCCCGGCATGAGGTTTTGAGCTTGAAGGTAAAGTGAGGGTGTGTTGAGCGGAAAGACAAACCCATATGTCCCTTCCGGAAGCACCCTCGATAACTCTTGCTCGGGCACCCTGAACATACCCTGATGGAGCTTCTGACCGGATCTGATGCTGACCACCGGTGCCCGACCGATCACCTGAGAGATGGACGTGAAATAATAGGGAGAAAGCTTTTTGGCCTTCACTTCAACCAGTTCCACATCCTCGGGTGTGATCCTCTCCCACGCCTTTATATCCTTCCTGGCCACAACGATTCTATAGGTCCTCATACCTCCAGGGAGGAAGTATTTACCCAGTACGAAGACGAATATCGTGACCGTCAATCCTGTCATGATCGCTATGATTAAAGCCCTTATATCCCTGCCTGAGCGAGGACGGGATAACATCAATCACTCTCCATAAAAAATTTCCGTTCACGTAGAATATCGGCCTTGAACCGATTGAACTTTAAGCCTTTCACAGACGGAAAACGGCAGGATAAGGGTATTGCAAGCTCAGCATGCAATAAAATGCACATCAGGCTGAAAATAGGAGCGGATCTTTTTTCCGATAGGCGACTGCCTGGGCCGTAGCTATAAGCTTCCCCGACTCATCGGTCACCCTGATCTGATATACCCCGATCCTGTTGGAGCAGGATATCTCCTTCGCCTCAGCGGTCAAGAGCCCGCCGACTTTTGGAGGGGCAAGATACGTAATGTTGACGTTCAGGGCTAGGGAGACGGTGCCATGGGAGTTGCATGCCAGTTGAAAGGCCTCATCCATGAGAGAGAAGATAGCCCCTCCATGGATCATACCGAAAATGTTTGTCATATCTGAGGCGGCTCTCATCCTAACGACCGCCTCTCCTTCGCCGACTTTTACGACCTCGGCGTTGATCTTCCTGGCGAAAGGCTCCTCAACAGAGGCCCGTTTAAGCAGCTCGGATACATCAGCCATCTGAAACCTCAGACGCCTTAATAGGCGGGCTTCAAAGCCCGCCCCCATGTTTTCGGATCAAAGCTCGTCGAGTTTAACCCATCTTCTCTCCTTAACCGATACGGTAACGGCTTCGAGCACCTTCTGACACTTAACGCCATCTTCAAACGAGGGTGAGGGCATTCTATCCTCCGCCAGCGCGTCGAGCAGATTATGTATCTCGTTGACGAAGGTCTCGCCGTAGCCGATTATATGTCCCGGGGGCCACCATGCACCGGCATATTCGTGTTCCGATTCGGTGACGAGTATCCGTCTGAACCCCTGCACGTGCCCCTCATCCTCCCTCGAATAGTACCAGAGGATGTTCATGTCCTCGAAGTTGAAGGCCAAACTTCCCTTGCTGCCGTTTATCTCAAACCCGTTGAAGTTTTTCCTCCCTGCACAGAACCTGGACGCCTCGAATGTTCCCAAAGCGCCATTTTTGAACCTCGCCAGGAACATCGTCGCGTCCTCCACGGTGACGGGAACCTTTTTGGTCGGCTCAGCTACGCTCACATCGGTCAACCCCGTGCCCTTAACCACGTCGGCCTGAGGCGGTCTCTCCTTGATGAAGGTCTCCTCCTGGGCCACGACCTCGTCTATCTCGCCCATCAGATAATGTGCGATATCCACAGTATGTGCAGCTAGATCCCCCAGAGGGCCTGATCCGGCGATTTTCGCGTCCAATCTCCACACCAGCGGGAAGTCAGGGTCAATGATCCAATCCTGCAGGTATACCCCTCTGAAGTGATATATCTGCCCGATCTTCCCCTCCTCTATCAATCTCTTAGCCAAAGCGATCGCCGGGACGGTTCTGTAGTTGAATCCGACCATATGCTTGACACCGGCTTTCTGAACGGCCTCCAGCATCTTACGGGCATCGGCCAAATTGTTGGCAAGCGGTTTCTCGCAGAAGATGTTCTTGCCGGCCTCGGCGGCAGCCACGGCCATCTCGGTATGCAGATATCCGGGCGTGCAGATATCGATGAGATCTATGTCGTCACGCTCGACCACCTTCCTCCAATCGGTCTCATATTCCTGCCATCCGTACCTCTCTGCCGCGGCCTTAACGCCTTCCTCCTTCCTACCACATATCACCTTCATGATGGGCTTGGCCTTCAGATCGTAGAAGATACCGACGTTTCTGTATCCGAAGCTGTGGGCCTTGCCCATGAAGGAGTAGCCGATCATACCGATTCTGATCTCTTTCATGAACGCCCTCCCGGGTTTGAACTTATCATCGAAGCTCTAACTATTTTAGCATATCCCCGACATACAAACAAGCCGCTCCGCCTGATCGAGGGTATAGGATCTTTCCAACTGCGGTTTGACAATGATGGGGCTTAATGATATAATCTAAGCCTGTGTGAAATCCAGCTAGGCAGGTTGGTCAAGGAGATGCTCAGAACCAGAACGATTTCGGCAAAACCTAAAAGGGATGTCAAGTGGTACTTGGTTGACGCTGAGGGCAAAGTTTTGGGCAGGCTTGCCAGTCAAATAGCCAAGGTCCTTCGCGGCAAACATGTCCCCACTTTCACCCCTCATGTTGATATGGGGTTCGGCGTTATAGTCATAAACGCCGAGAAGATAAAGGTGACAGGGAAAAAGCTGGACGATAAAATGTATTATCGCCATTCGGGATACATCGGCGGATTGAAGGTGAGAAGTCTGAGACAGATGCTGGAGAGAAATCCCGAAAGGGTTATAACCCATGCTGTCTGGGGAATGCTTCCCAAAAATAGGTTGGGAAGAAAGGTGTTCAGGAGACTTAGGGTATACGCCGGCCCAGATCACCCTCATAAAGCTCAGAAACCTGAACCTTTGGAGATAGAGCTCTGATCTGGAGGGATAGATAAGGTGGAGGAAAAAGCGCAGTATTGGGGAACAGGCAGAAGAAAGACCTCTGTGGCGCGGGTCAGACTGATCCCCGGATCCGGCCAAGTTATCATAAACAAAAGACAGCTTGAGGACTATTTCACCCGTGAGGATCACAGAAAGATGATATTCCAGCCTCTGGAAGCGACGGAATTAGTGGGTAAGTTCGACGTGCTGGTCAACGTTCGAGGCGGCGGAATATCAGGTCAGGCCGGTGCAATCAGACACGGTATCGCAAGGGCTTTGCTGCAGTTCAACCCTGAACTAAGACCTATCCTGAAAAAAGGAGGATTTCTGACCCGCGATCCGAGGGTTAAGGAGAGAAAGAAGTACGGACAGAAGGGTGCCAGGGCTAAATTTCAGTGGACTAAAAGATAGGGAGTTCTCTGTCTTGTTGAATCTTACAGGGCGCCTTGCTCGATTGTGAGGCGCCCGGTTTTTTCCCGGAGGTTAAGGTCCTATCATGGCTAATATCCTGGTCGTCGGAGCGCAGTGGGGAGACGAAGGGAAAGGGAAGATCGTCGATTTTCTCGCCGAAGAGGCCGATATCGTGGCGAGATATCAAGGAGGACCGAACGCCGGCCACAGTGTGGTCATCAACGGTGAGAAGTTCGTCCTGCATTTGATCCCCTCCGGTATCCTCCATCCCGGCAAGATCTGTGTCATAGGAAACGGGGTGGTCATATCGCTCGAGGCGATCTGCAGGGAGATGGATGAACTCGAAAGCCGGGGGATACACATCGACCGAAATCTGCTGATAAGCGACAGGGCGCACGTCATAATGCCCTACCACATAGCTCTGGAATCCGCTCTGGAGGGCAATCGAGGCGGCGGGAGGATCGGCACCACCCTCCGGGGCGTTGGCCCCACCTATTCGGATAAGATGGATAGGCTCTGTGGAATAAGGGTGGTGGATCTACTCGAGGACGAGATGTTGGAGGAGAAGATCTCGTATAACCTTAGGAGAAAGGCAAGCTACGTCCCGCCTGAGTCCCTGCCGGATAAGGATGAGCTTCTTAAAAGTTGTAGAAGCCTTAGGGAGAGGATAAGACCGTTCGTCACTGATACCGCCCTCTTCATGAATCAGGCGATCAAATCAGGCAAAAGGGTGCTCTATGAAGGCGCCCAGGGGACGATGCTGGATGTGGATTTCGGAACCTATCCCTTCGTCACCTCATCAAACACGAGCGTTGGAGGAGTGCTCACAGGACTCGGCGTAGGCCCTAAAGCGATCGATGAGATCATGGGAGTGGTTAAGGCATATACTACCCGTGTCGGAAAAGGACCTTTCCCGACGGAGCTCAAGGATAAGACGGGTCAGGAGATGAGGAGAAGAGGGGTCGAATATGGCGCCACAACCGGAAGACCTCGAAGATGCGGCTGGCTTGATATGGTGGCTCTCAGATATGCGGCCCGAATCAATGGCTTTACAAGGCTGGCGATAACCAAGTTGGATGTCTTGGACGCCTTCGATAAAATCAAGGTATGTGTGGCATACGAGTATAACGGCTCAAAGCTAACCGACTTCCCCAGCAGTCTAACCGTCCTATCGAGATGCAAACCGATCTATGAGGAGCTGCCCGGGTGGAAGAGCCCGACGGGGAGGATTAAAAGCCTGAGGGATATGCCACCAAACGCCAGGAGATACCTGGATTACATATCCGAGAGGCTTGAGACCCCGATATCGATCATATCGGTCGGCCCGGAACGAAATCAGACGATCACGCTCTGAGGAAATGGGAACTATTTGATTGACTTTCATGACAGTTAATTGTAGAATTTCAATGGGAATGCCCAAAGGCTGGCGTGTTGATCTCGGTTGTGCTTCCATATTTAAACGAGTCTGAAACTCTCGCTGGCTGTATCGAGAGCGCTTGGAGAGCGATAAGGGAAAAGGTCAAGGTGCTTCAAAATCTATACTTTCGCAGTTTTTCCGAAATCCGAGGAGGTAAAACCAAGACGGAAGAGCGAGTTTGCTCCGAAATGGGAAGCCGAAAGCATCAATCT